>NZ_JBFBAS010000004.1:0-274182 GCF_040682335.1 Streptomyces sp. NPDC051219 | reverse complement strand
TCAACGCCCACCGCTCCGGCACCATCAAGGGCCTGGCCGCCGAGGTCGGCGCCTCCGTCACCTCCGGCGCCACCATCTGCGAAATCAAGGACTGACGGCTCCCAGCCATACGTCAGGCGCAGGCCCCGCCCGGTTCCGTACCGGGCGGGGCTTTTCGTCGTACGGGGGCCGGCAGGCCCGGGCCCGACCACGTGCCGGTGGCATCCTGAAAGCACGGCACACGCGGGGAAGCCACGGGAAGGACGGCAGCGGCGATGACCACCGGCACCACAGCACGGCCGATGCGCGCCGACGCGCGCCGCAACTACGCGCGACTGCTCAAGGAGGCCCGCGCGGCCTTCGCGGAGCACGGCACGGATGCCTCGCTAGAACATGTCGCGCGCCGCGCGGGCGTCGGTATCGGCACTCTCTACCGGCACTTCCCGAACCGGCACGCGCTGATGAGCGCGGTCTTCGAGGACGCGGTGGCCGCTCTGCTCGCCCGCTCGCGCGAGTTGCTGGAGGACCCCGAGCCGTGCCGGGCGCTCGTGGAGTGGCTGCGGGCCATCGTCACCCATGCGGGCGAGTACCGCGGGCTGGCGAGGGCCCTCATGTCGGCCTCGAACGATGACAGTTCGGCCCTGTCCTCGTGCAGCGTGCCGATGCGCGAGGCGGGCCGCCAACTCCTTGTACGTGCCCAGGAGTCGGGGTCCGTACGGCCCGACGTGTCCATCGCTGACCTGATGCAGCTGACCAACGCGATCGCCTTGGCGGTGGAGGAGACCCCGGCCGACCCGGACCTGGCCGACCGCCTGCTCACGCTCACCCTCAAAGGCCTGCGACGGGACGTCGCGTAGAACCTGTTGGGCAAGGGCCGTGGCGGCGGCCTCGCCGCTCTAACGGCGGCGGAGGTCGGCCACCCGTGCGCGTTCACGCTCGCCCGGCGGAGGCTCCGCCAGTGCGGCGGCGCTTCGCAGTTGAGGGCCCGGGCCCGCTACATGGCTGCGGCGCTGGCCCGGAAGCGGCATGTCCCGGCGGGGCCGGCCTCCCGTCGGGGCGGTGTCACTGCCCGTGCCCGCCCCACCCGAGCCCGCGACAGCGATCTGCACCCCTTGATCGGCAAGGGCCTGCAGTTCGGTGGCCGCACGTTCGTCGTGGGGCGGAGGCTCGTCGGTGACCAGCCGGGTGATCACATCCGTCGGCACCGTCTGGAACATGGTGTCGGTACCGAGCTTGGTGTGGTCCGCGAGGACCACCACCTCCGCCGCCGCCTGCACCAGCGCCCGGTCGACACTCGCCGAGAGCATGTTGGAGGTGGACAGCCCGCGCTCGGCGGTCAGGCCGCTCCCGGAGAGGAAGGCGCGGGAGACCCGAAGCCCCTGGAGGGACTGCTCGGCCCCGCTGCCCACGAGCGCGTAGTTGGAGCCGCGCAGGGTGCCGCCGGTCATCACGACCTCGACGCGGTTGGCGTGGGCCAATGCCTGCGCCACCAGCAGGGAGTTGGTGACGACGGTCAGACCCGGCACCCGCGCGAGCCGGCGGGCCAGCTCCTGCGTGGTGGTACCCGCGCCGACGACGACGGCCTCGCCCTCTTCGACGAGTCCGGCCGCGAGGTCGGCGATGGCGGTCTTCTCCGCGGTTGCGAGATGGGACTTTTGCGGAAAGCCGGACTCCCGCGTGAAACCGCCCGGCAGTACCGCACCGCCGTGCCGGCGGTCGAGGAGTCCTTCGGCCTCAAGTGCCCGAACGTCCCGCCGGACGGTCACTTCGGAGGTCTGGACGACGCGGGCGAGCTCACGGAGCGATACAGCCCCGTTGGCTCGCACCATTTCGAGGATCAATTGGCGACGTTCTGCAGCGAACACGAAACTGACAGTAACCCCAACGACCGTCTGCTTTCAGCAGTTTGCGCCGAATTACAGAAGTTGTTCGCAGGCAAGGGTGACGAGTGGTATACGCGGCGTACGCCGGGCGCCTATGCCGTACGACTACGCCTCGCCCGCCGCCTTCCGGGTCTGCAACTGCCGTGCCACCTCGGCGATCGAGCCCGACAGGGACGGGTACACGGTGAACGCGTTGGCGATCTGTTCCACTGTCAGGTTGTTGTCCACCGCGATCGAGATGGGGTGGATGAGTTCACTGGCGCGCGGGGAGACGACCACACCGCCCACCACGATGCCGGTGCCGGGCCGGCAGAAGAGCTTGACGAAGCCGTCCCGGATGCCCTGCATCTTGGCCCGCGGGTTGCGCAGCAGAGGCAGCTTCACCACCCGGGCGTCGATCTTGCCCGCGTCCACGTCGGCCTGGCTGTAGCCGACCGTGGCGATCTCGGGGTCGGTGAAGACGTTCGACGAGACGGTCTTCAGGTTGAGCGGCGTGACCGCGTCACCCAGGAAGTGGTACATCGCGATCCGGCCCTGCATGGCCGCGACCGACGCGAGCGCGAAGATGCCGGTGACGTCGCCGGCCGCGTACACACCGGGGGCGGACGTCCGCGAAACCCTGTCGGTCCAGATGTGGCCCGAGTCCTTCAGCCGGACGCCGGCCTCCTCCAGACCCATGCCGGCCGAGTTGGGGATCGCGCCGACGGCCATCAGGCAGTGCGTACCGGAGATGACCCGGCCGTCGGAGAGCGTGACCTCGACCCGGTCGCCCACGCGCTTGGCGGACTCGGCGCGGGAGCGGGACATGACGTTCATCCCGCGGCGGCGGAACACGTCCTCCAGGACGGCGGCGGCGTCCGGGTCCTCACCCGGCAGAACCCGGTCGCGCGACGAGACCAGGGTCACTCGGGAGCCCAGCGCCTGGTAGGCGCCCGCGAACTCGGCGCCGGTGACACCCGAACCGACCACGATGAGCTCCCCGGGGAGCTCGGTGAGGTCGTACACCTGGGTCCAGTTCAGGATCCGCTCGCCGTCCGGCTGCGCGTCGGGGATCTCGCGCGGGTGTCCACCGGTCGCGATCAGCACGGCGTCGGCGGTGAGCCGCTCCTCCGTGCCGTCGGCGGCGGTGACGACGACCGTACGGGAGCCGTCCACGGCCTGGCGGCCGTCGAGCCGGCCACGGCCGCGCATGACCCGGGCACCGGAGCGGGTCACGGACGCGGTGATGTCGTGGGACTGGGCGAGCGCGAGGCGCTTGACCCTTCGGTTGACTTTGCCCAGGTCGACGCCGACGACGCGCGCGGCCTGGTCGATGTGCGGCGTGTCGTCGGCGACGACGATCCCCAACTCCTCGTACGAAGAGTCGAAGGTCGTCATCACCTCGGCCGTCGCGATAAGAGTCTTCGACGGTACGCAGTCGGTGAGCACCGACGCCCCGCCCAGACCGTCGCAGTCGACGACGGTCACCTCCGCGCCGAGCTGGGCGCCAACCAGGGCCGCCTCGTATCCGCCGGGTCCGCCACCGATGATCACGATCCGAGTCACGTGCTCCATTGTCCCGCACCTTTCAACGTGCTTCGCCCCGGGTACCCCGACCCGGGCGAGACAGGCCCGGTGGCCTCGTGCGGCCGAGCCGCAAATGTCACTGTCGTACCCTCGTCACCATGTCGCTCTACGCCGCGTACGCCGGCAACCTCGACGCGCGGCTGATGACGCGCCGCGCCCCGCACTCCCCGTTGCGCGGCACCGGGTGGCTCAACGACTGGCGGCTGACCTTCGGCGGAGAGCAGATGGGCTGGGAGGGCGCGCTCGCCACGATCGTGGAGGCGCCGCGCTCGCAGGTCTTCGTGGCGCTGTACGACATCGCCCCGATGGACGAGGACTCCATGGACCGCTGGGAGGGTGTCGGCCTCGACATCTACCGCCGGATGCGGGTCCGGGTCCACACCCTGGACGGCGAGGAGGCCGCCTGGGTGTACGTCCTCAACGGCTACGAGGGCGGCCTGCCCTCCGCTCGCTATCTGGGCGAGGTCGCGGACGCGGCGGAGTCGGCGGGCGCTCCTCACGACTACGTCATGGAGCTGCGCAAGCGCCCCTGCTGACAGCGGCGGGCCCGGAGCGAACCGGCTCTTCGTCGGAAACGACAAGACAACGATCGCAAGATCGTGAGCTGGCCATCTACGCGCGTAGGACTTGAGCGGTTACCCTCGTCGGCGTGAACGCATCTGTTATTCCGGACAACATCCAGGGCGACCCCTACGCCGCCGCCGATGCCGCCGCCGCGCGTCTGCGCGAGCTCACCGGCGCCGAGACCCACGACGTCGCCCTCGTGATGGGCTCCGGCTGGGCGCCCGCCTCCGACGCGCTCGGCGCGCCCGAGGTCGAGTTCCCCGTCACCGAGCTGCCCGGCTTCCCGCCGCCCGCCGTGGAGGGCCACGGCGGCAAGATCCGCTCGTACCGGATCGGCGAAAAGCGCGCCCTGCTGTTCCTGGGCCGTACGCACTTCTACGAAGGCCGCGGCGTCGCCGCCGTAGCCCACGGGGTCCGCACCGCCGTGGCCGCGGGCTGCAAGACCGTCGTGCTCACCAACGGCTGCGGCGGGCTGCGCCCGGGCATGCGCCCCGGTCAGCCGGTCCTGATCAGCGACCACATCAACCTGACGGCCGCCTCGCCGATCGTGGGCGCGAACTTCGTGGACCTGACCGACCTGTACTCCCCGCGACTGCGGGCGCTGTGCAAGGAGGTCGACGCGACGCTCGAAGAGGGCGTGTACGTGCAGTTCCCCGGCCCGCACTACGAGACTCCGGCCGAGATCAACATGGTCCGCGTGATGGGCGGCGACCTGGTCGGCATGTCCACCGTCCTCGAGGCCATCGCGGCCCGTGAGGCAGGAGCCGAGGTCCTCGGCATCTCCCTGGTCACCAATCTGGCGGCGGGCCTGTCGGGCGAGCCGCTGAACCACGAAGAGGTACTGCAGGCGGGCCGCGACTCGGCCGCCCGGATGGGCGCGCTGCTGACGCAGGTACTGGGCAAGCTCTGAGAAGGGCAGGCCCCAGCAGACGCTGAGCCCGGCCGAGGCGCAGGCGCAGGCCACGTGCCGGTACGGGACGGGCCCGAGCGGGTCCCGTCCCCTGCCGGCGCGGCAGCAGCGCATGCCCTGAGGCCGGCGCGGGCGCAGGCTTTGATGGAGGCCGGTCTCCGGCTCGGCGCGAAGCCGGCCCTGGCTGCGAGGGCCGGGAGCGACCCGCCGCCGGAGGCGGGCGAATCGTGACACACCGAGAGGCGGAGAACCGTGCAGGACGACCTGATCGCGCGGGCCAGGACCTGGCTGGCCGAGGACCCGGACGAGGAGACCCGCGAGGAGCTCGCCAAGCTCATCGACTCGCAGGACCTCGCAGCGCTCGCCGAGCGGTTCGCCGGCACGCTGCAGTTCGGGACGGCCGGACTGCGCGGTGAGCTCGGGGCCGGGCCCATGCGGATGAACCGGTCCGTCGTCATCAGGGCGGCGGCCGGACTCGCGGCATACCTGAAGAACCAGCCGGTCTCCCCGGGAGCCGGGCCCGACGGCCTCGTCGTCATCGGCTATGACGCGCGGCACAAGTCGGCCGACTTCGCCCGTGACACCGCCGCCGTGATGACCGGCGCCGGGTTGCGCGCCGCCCTGCTGCCGCGGCCACTGCCGACGCCCGTCCTCGCGTACGCCATAAGGCACCTGGGCGCGGTCGCCGGAGTCGAAGTCACCGCCAGCCACAACCCGCCGCGCGACAACGGCTACAAGGTCTACCTCGGTGACGGCTCGCAGATCGTTCCGCCCGCGGACGCGGAGATCGCCGGCGAGATCGCGGCGGTCACCGCACTGGCCGGCGTACCGCGGCCCGATAACGGCTGGGAGGTCCTCGGGGAAGAGGTCCTGGAGGCCTATCTGGCGCGTACGGACGTCGTACTGACCAACGGGTCCCCCCGCACCGCGCGGGTCGTCTACACCGCCATGCACGGTGTCGGCAAGGACGTCCTGACGGCGGCCTTCGCCCGGGCGGGCTTCCCCGAGCCGGTGCTGGTCGCCGAGCAGGCCGAGCCGGACCCGGACTTCCCGACGGTCGCGTTCCCCAATCCGGAGGAGCCGGGCGCGATGGACCTGGCCTTCGCGACCGCGCGTCGCGCCGGCCCGGACCTCGTCATCGCCAACGACCCGGACGCGGACCGCTGTGCCGTTGCCGTGCCCGACGAGGCGGCCGAGGGCGGCTGGCGGATGCTGCGCGGCGACGAGGTCGGCGCGCTCCTCGCCGAGCACCTGGTGCACAAGGGTGTGTCGGGCGAGGACAACACGTTCGCCGCGTCGATCGTGTCGTCCTCGCTGCTCGGCCGGATCGCCGAGGCGGCCGGAGTCGGGTACGAGGAGACGCTGACCGGCTTCAAGTGGATCGCCCGCGTGGAGGGGCTTCGGTACGGCTACGAGGAGGCGCTCGGCTACTGCGTGGACCCCGAGGGCGTACGCGACAAGGACGGCATCACGGCCGCCCTGCTCGTCGCCGAGCTGGCCTCGGAGCTGAAGGAGCAGGGCCGCACCTTGACCGATCTGCTGGACGATCTGGCGATGACCCACGGCCTGCACGCCACGGACCAGCTCTCCGTCCGCGTCCAGGACCTCTCGCTGATCGCCGACGCGATGCGCCGGCTGCGCGAGCGACCGCCGGCCATGCTGGCCGGGCTCCGTGTCGCCACGGCCGAGGACCTCAGCCGGGGCACCGCGAAACTGCCGCCGACGGACGGCCTGCGCTACTACCTGGACGGTGAGTTCGACGCCCGGGTGATCGTCCGCCCGAGCGGCACCGAGCCGAAGCTGAAGTGCTACCTGGAGGTCGTGGTTCCGGTCGCCGAGGCGGGCGACCTGGAGCCGGCCCGTGCCCGGGCCGCGCAAGTCCTCGACCGGATCAAGGCGGACCTGTCGGCGGCGGCCGGCATCTGACGCACACCGGCACAGCAGACGGGCCCCAGGACCGACCGGTCCTGGGGCCCGTCTGCGTCGGCCACTACCCGTACGGATGAATCCAGTACGGCAGTCGACGCAGCGGCACCCACCCTTTCCCGATCATCCGAGAAAGGGTGTCCCGGTATCCCACGCCCAGCCCGCGTGTCCGCCCAGCCCGCCGAGTCCGCCGAGTCCAGGAGCTGCCTCAGTGCCCCCGACCGATTCCCGGGTGTCCCCCCAGGCGCCGGCCCGCGACCGCCGTACGGTCCCCGCCTCCAGGAGGCGCCCCTCCCTGCCGCGGGCGGGAGCATCACGTACCAGGGGCCGGGTGCTGCGCTCTCTGCGCAGCGCGGCGCCCGCGCTGGCCGGCTATGTCACGATCCGGCTCCTCGGGGTGCTCGTCGTCGCCAAGTGGGCCCACCTCAAAAACCACGGCCTGTGGACGACGCTGGCCACCTCCTGGGACTCCGACTGGTACCTGGGCATCGCCGCGCAGGGCTACGACGATGCGCTGGGCACCGCGTACAACTCCAACAACCTGGCCTTCTTCCCGCTCTACCCCGTGCTGGTGAAGTCCGTCGCCGGTGTCACCCCGGGCTCGCGTGCCACGATCGGGCTGCTCGTCGCCGTCGGCTGCTCGCTGCTCGCCGTGTGGGGCGTCTTCGCGGTCGGCGAGCGGCTCTACGGCCGCCGGGCCGGCACCGTGCTCGCGCTGCTGTGGGGCTCGCTGCCCGTGGCGCTGGTCCAGTGGATGGGCTACACCGAGTCGTTGTTCACCGCGCTGGCCGCCTGGTCCCTGTACGCGGTGCTGACCGGCCGCTGGCTGTGGGCCGGCGCCCTCGCCGCGCTGGCCGGACTGACCCGGCCCACCGGGATCGCGGTCGCGGCGGCGGTGTCCGTGACGGCGGCCGTGGTGGTGTGGCGCCGCTGGCGTACCGAGCGCTCGGTACCGGCCGCGATCGTGGCGGGCGGGCTGCTCGCGCCGCTGGGCTGGCTCGGCTACGTCGGCTGGGTGGGCTTGCGGGTCGGCCGATGGGACGGCTACTTCGCCGTACAGAAGCTCTGGTTCAACGAGTGGGACGGCGGCAGGGACACCTTGCGCGCGATGCGGCGGCACCTCGCGTACGAGTCCATGCCGCAGCTGTTCCTGGTGGTCGTCACGGTGGTGCTGATCGCCTCCGCCGCACTCTTCCTGCTCTCCCTCGCCGATCGCCAGCCGCTGCCCCTGCTGGTCTTCACCGGCGTGCTGCTGCTGATCGTCCTCGGCAGCGGTGGCGTCTACTTCCCCCGCGCCCGCTTCCTGATGCCCGGCTTCCCCCTGCTGATGCCGCTGGCCCTGGGCGTCGCCCGGGCCCGGGGTCACGTCGCACTGGTGGTGCTGGGCGCGGCGGCGCTGTCCTCGGTGTACTTCGGGGGCTATATGGCCATGGTCTGGCGGGGCGCGCCGTAGGGGCCCTCAGCCGGTGGCGAGCAGGACCGCCAGCAGGACCGCCCCGGCCACGCTCGGCGCGATGATCTCGTACGCCCAGCGCACCGCCGGGGTGCCCTGCGCCGTCGGGCGGGAGGCGCAGCGCTCGGCAAGCCCGTTCAGCTCCTCCACGGTCCGGTCCGCCGCCGCCCTGCGAGCCGCCGAGTCGGCGACGTCGGCCGTCGCGGTCGTCCTGCCGTACGGGTCGTCGCCCGCGGCCCGGGCCTGCTTCCGGGCGGCCCGCTTCCGCTCGCGCAGCGAGACGGGTACCGCCCACAGCTGGTACTTCTTCCCCCCGGCCAGCACCTCGCTGGAGTAGGCCGCCCGGACCGCGTCGACCGAGGCCCACGGGAGCGTGATGGTGCGGAACGGGTTGCGGATACGGAGCCGGTCCTCGCCGGCGAAGACGGCCGGCCGCACTGTGAAGGCGACCACGAGCGGAACGGCGAGCAGCAGCCCGGCCAGCGCGAGCCACGGGGTGCGGCCCTCGCCGCGGAGCAGCGCGTCCCCGCCGAGCCACGCGGCGAGCGCGAGCAGCAGGACGCCTCCGGCGAGGGACCCGGGGGAGCGGTACACGCGGTCGGCGTAGCCTGCCGCCGGTTCTTCGGGCTGCTGGGGGCTCGGGCTCGGGCTCGTCATGAGCCCGATTCTGCCTCACGCGCGGGATCGGGCCGGGAGCCGCCCGGGGCGGCGCCGGGGAGCCGCGCCGCCCGCGCCCCGGCCACCGGATTCGAGGGCGGGGGGTGACAGTTGCTACGCGCGTAGATATGCTCATGTGGTGACCATGCCCACCACAGTTCCCGCAATCGCTGACGTGACCGCGTCCGACAGTGCGCTGCGCCGCTTCCTCCACGGGCTGCCCGGCGTAGACACCGTCGGCCTCGAAGCGCGCGCCGCGTCCCTCGGCACCCGCTCGATCAAGACCACGGCGAAGGCGTACGCCATCGACCTGGCCATCTCGATGATCGACCTGACCACGCTCGAAGGCGCGGACACCCCGGGCAAGGTCCGGGCGCTCTGCGCCAAGGGCGCCAATCCCGACCCGACCGATCGTACGACCCCGCGCACGGCCGCCATCTGCGTCTACCCGGACATGGTGGCCACCGCAAAGGCTGCCCTGACCGGGACGGACATCAAGGTCGCCTCGGTCGCAACCGCGTTCCCGGCGGGCCGCGCGGCGCTGCCGGTGAAGCTCGCGGACACCCGTGACGCCGTTGCCGCCGGGGCCGACGAGATCGACATGGTCATCGACCGTGGCGCTTTCCTGGCCGGCCGCTACCTCGAGGTCTTCGAGCTCATCCAGGCCGTCAAGGCCGAGTGCGTCCGCCCCGACGGCACAGCGGCCCGGCTCAAGGTGATCTTCGAGACCGGGGAGCTGTCGACGTACGACAACATCCGCCGCGCCTCCTGGATCGGCATGCTGGCGGGCGCCGACTTCATCAAGACCTCGACCGGCAAGGTCGGTGTCAACGCCACCCCCGCGAACACTCTGCTGATGCTGGAGGCCGTACGCGACTTCCGGGCGCAGACTGGGATTCAGGTGGGTGTGAAGCCGGCCGGCGGCATCCGGAACACCAAGGACGCGGTCAAGTTCCTCGTCCTCGTCAACGAGACGGCGGGCCAGGACTGGCTCAGCAACGAGTGGTTCCGCTTCGGCGCCTCCAGCCTGCTCAACGACCTGCTGATGCAGCGCCAGAAGCTGAGCACCGGCCGTTACTCCGGTCCCGACTACGTGACGGTGGACTGACACCCATGACCATGGACAAGCAGACGTTCGAATACGCACCGGCTCCCGAGTCGCGGTCGATCGTCGACATCGCGCCCTCCTACGGGCTCTTCATCGACGGCGAGTTCACCGAGGCGGCCGACGGCAAGGTCTTCAAGACCGTCTCCCCCTCCAGCGAAGAGGTCCTCTCCGAGGTCGCCCAGGCGGGCGCCGCGGACGTGGACCGGGCCGTGCAGGCCGCCCGCAAGGCGTTCGGGAAGTGGTCGGCGCTGCCCGGCTCCGAGCGCGGCAAGTACCTGTTCCGCATCGCGCGGATCATCCAGGAGCGCTCGCGCGAGCTGGCCGTCCTGGAGACCCTCGACAACGGCAAGCCGATCAAGGAGACCCGCGACGCGGACCTCCCGCTGGTCGCGGCGCACTTCTTCTACTACGCGGGCTGGGCGGACAAGCTCGACCACGCCGGATACGGCCCGAACCCGCGGCCGCTCGGCGTCGCCGGCCAGGTCATCCCGTGGAACTTCCCGCTGCTGATGCTGGCGTGGAAGATCGCTCCCGCGCTGGCCGCCGGCAACACCGTCGTGCTGAAGCCGGCCGAGACGACCCCTCTGTCCGCCCTGTTCTTCGCGGACATCTGCCGACAGGCCGGTCTGCCCAAGGGCGTCGTCAACATCCTCACCGGGTACGGCGACGCGGGTGCGGCTCTCGTCGAGCACCCGGACGTCGACAAGGTCGCCTTCACCGGCTCGACCGCGGTCGGCAAGGCCATCGCCCGCCAGATCGCCGGTACGGACAAGAAGGTCACCCTCGAACTGGGCGGCAAGGGCGCGAACATCGTGTTCGACGACGCCCCCATCGACCAGGCCGTCGAGGGCGTTGTCGGCGGCATCTTCTTCAACCAGGGCCAGGTCTGCTGCGCGGGCTCCCGCCTTCTCGTCCAGGAGTCGATCCAGGACGAACTGCTGGACTCGCTCAAGCGTCGGCTCTCCACGCTGCGCCTCGGCGACCCGCTGGACAAGAACACGGACATCGGCGCGATCAACTCCGCCGAGCAGCTGGCCCGGATCACGGAACTCACCGCGACCGGCGAGGCCGAGGGCGCCGAGCGCTGGTCCGCGCCGTGCGAGCTGCCGTCCTCCGGCTACTGGTTCGCTCCGACGCTCTTCACGAACGTCACCCAGGCGCACACGATCGCGCGTGACGAGATCTTCGGCCCGGTGCTGTCGGTTCTGACCTTCCGCACACCCGACGAGGCCGTCGCGAAGGCCAACAACAGCCAGTACGGCCTCTCCGCCGGCATCTGGACAGAGAAGGGCTCCCGCATCCTCGCGGTCGCGAGCAAGCTCCGGGCGGGCGTCGTCTGGGCCAACACGTTCAACAAGTTCGACCCGACCTCGCCCTTCGGCGGCTACAAGGAGTCGGGCTTCGGCCGCGAAGGCGGCCGCCACGGCCTGGAGGCCTACCTCGCCCCGTCGACCCCGAAGGGGGAGCGCTCATGAGCACGGCTGACGCGACGCGTCTCAGTGTCTTCAAGACCTACAAGCTGTACGTCGGGGGCAAGTTCCCCCGGAGCGAGAGCGGCCGGGTGTACGAGGTGACGGACTCCAAGGGCAACTGGCTGGCCAACGCGCCGCTCTCGTCCCGCAAGGACGCGCGTGACGCGGTCGTGGCGGCCCGCAAGGCGTTCGGTGGCTGGTCGGGCGCGACCGCGTACAACCGCGGTCAGATCCTCTACCGCATCGCGGAGATGCTGGAGGGCCGCCGGGACCAGTTCGTCCGCGAAGTGGCCGAGGCGGAAGGCCTGTCCAGGTCGAAGGCGGCCGCGCTCGTCGACGCGGCGATCGACCGGTGGGTCTGGTACGCGGGCTGGACCGACAAGGTCGCCCAGGTCGTAGGCGGGGCCAACCCGGTCGCGGGCCCTTACTTCAACCTCTCCACCCCGGAGCCGACCGGTGTGGTGACCGTCCTCGCCCCGCAGGAGTCGTCCTTCCTCGGGCTGGTCTCGGTGATCGCCCCGGTGATCGCCACCGGTAACACGGTCGTCGTGATCGCGTCGGAGAACTCCCCGCTCCCGGCCCTGTCGCTGGGTGAGGTGCTGGCCACGTCCGACCTGCCCGGCGGCGTCGTCAACGTCCTCTCCGGCCGCACCGCGGAGATCGCCGGTCCGCTCGCCGCGCACCAGGACGTCAACGCGATCGACCTCACGGGTGCGGACGACGTGCTGGCCAAGGAGCTGGAGATCGCCGCAGCGGACAACCTGAAGCGGGTTCTTCGTCCACAGCCTGTGGACTGGTCGGCCGACCCCGGCACGCACCGCCTGACCGCCTTCCTGGAGACGAAGACGGTGTGGCACCCGACGGGCTCCCTGGGCGCGTCCGGATCCGCTTACTGACACGCTCATGGTTGAGCCCCCGCCGCGCGACGCGGCGGGGGCTCAACCATGCCCGGGCTCAGAGCGGCAGTGCCCCGGAGACGGGGCCGGCCACCGGGAGGTCCTCGAGCGAGGCGCCGGCGGCCAGCGGTCCGGTGGCCGCTTCCGTGGAGACCGGCTTGAAGTCGGCCACCTGCGTTCCGACACCGTTGGCGAGCGGGTCGACCCCGGTATTGGCCAGCGGGTTGAGCTGGAGGCTCTTGAGCTCGCCGACGCCGGCGACCGACTTCGCGACCACACCGGTAAGGGCGTGGCCCCGGCCGTCGTCGAGCAGGTCCTGACCCACCGGGGCGGCCGGCGCCGCGTGGGCGGCCCCGCTCGTACCGAGAGCCGCGGCGGCCGCCGCCACGGTCAGACCTGCGCGCAGCAGAACGAGCCGCCGGGACTTGGGAGCTGTGTGACGTGCCATGGGATTCCTGCCTGGAGGGTAATCAATTGCGCACTCAGCGTAGTTGAGGTGTGACGCTCAATACCAACGTCCTGCCCAGGGGGTCCCCTTCACGGGTCAATGCCTCACACTGGTGTCCCGTGAGCTCTTCCCCTGCACCCACCCGAGTCGTGCTGCTCGCGGGTCCCTCCGGATCCGGAAAATCGTCGCTGGCCGCCCGCTCGGGCCTGCCGGTGCTGCGCCTGGACGACTTCTACAAGGAGGGGCACGACCGCACCCTTCCGCAGGTCGCGGGCAGCCCGGACATCGACTGGGACTCTCCGCTGTCCTGGGACGCGGACGCCGCCGTCGCGGCGGTCGAGGAGCTGTGCCGTACGGGCCGTACGACCGTGCCCGTCTACGACATCGCCACCAGCGCGCGCGTGAGCCGGGAGGCGCTGGACATCGCCCGCACGCCTCTCTTCATCGCGGAGGGGATCTTCGCGGCGGACATCGTGGGGCGCTGCCAGGAGCTCGGCGTCCTCGCGGACGCGATCTGTCTGCGCGGCCGGCCTTCGACCACGTTCCGCCGACGGCTGTTGCGCGATCTGCGCGAGGGCCGCAAGTCCGTACCGTTCCTGCTGCGTCGAGGATGGCGGCTGATGCGCGCGGAGCGCGGCATCGTGGAGCGGCACACGGCGCTCGGCGCGCACCCGTGCGGCAAGGACGAGGCACTGGGCAGGCTCGCGGCCGCAGCGGCGGGCCGTCGCGTCACAGCGCGCACGGCCGCCCTGTAGGCCTGCCGGGGCGATCTCGTCGGCGGCAGCGCCGCCGGCCCGGTGCATACGTGAGGCGGGCACACATGAGAGCGGGACCGGGCGGCCCCCCCGGCCGCCTGATCCCGCTCTCCCCCGTGCCCCCGTGCTTCCTGCCCCTCCCCCGAGAGGCAGGACCCCCGTTCCCTCAGGCCACCAGCTCGCCGAAGGACTCCTCCTCGTCACGGCCGAAGCTGAGGACGTCGTCCTCGCGCAGCCGGCGGAGCGACCGCCAGATGCTCGACTTCACCGTGCCGACACTGATGTCCAGGATTTCCGCGATCTCCGGGTCCGTACGGCCCTCGTAGTAGCGCAGAACCAGCATCGTGCGCTGCAGTTCCGGCAGTCGGGCGAGCGCCTGCCAGAGCACAGCGCGCAGTTCGGTGCCGCGCATCGCGTCGGTGTCGCCCGCCGTCTCCGGCAGTTCCTCGGTCGGGTACTCGTTGAGCTTGCGCCGGCGCCAGGCGCTGATGTGCAGGTTCGTCATCGTGCGGCGCAGATAGCCGCCGACCGCGGCCTTGTCGCTGATCCGGTCCCAGGCCCGGTACGTCGAGAAGAGCGCGCTCTGCAGCAGGTCCTCCGCCTCGAAGCGGTCGCCGGTCAGGTGGTAGGCGGTCGCGTACAGGGAGGCACGGCGTTCCTGTACGTAGGCGGTGAACGCCGCTTCGGCGTCCGACGCCACGGACGGGGACGGCCGCTCCCCCTCTGCCTCCCGGTACGCGTTCCCCTCGGCCCCGTTCCCCTCGGCCACCGCCGCGGGCCCCACAGGTGCGTCAACGGCGACCATGTAGGCCTGCCGCTGACGCCCGATGCCGCGAGCGCACCCCCGCCCGCTCACGGCACCGGACTTCTCGGCGCTCCGCGTGACGTCGTGGAGCCGCGTGACAACTGCGCTGGTGGTGGTGCCTTGCAGTGTGTTCATCTCGCGCCCCCCGTCGTGGAGTCTGCTTCGGTCCTTGTGCCAGAAAGACTGCCCGGGCAGTTTCATGACGGTGTCCGCCGACTGTCACAGGCGCGTCACAGGGACTTCGGCGCGACGGGCGAGGCGCACAGCCGGGAGGCACAGGCCGTTCCGGTCGGGGAGGGTCACAGGCCGTTCCGCTCCGGGTACGGAGCGAGGGGAGCGGTGCGACTTGTCGAACTCCGCCGCCCCCATGGGACAGAATGACCTCCGTGCCTTTCCTGTTGCTGATCGAGGACGACGACGCCATCCGCACGGCCCTCGAACTCTCCCTGTCCCGCCAGGGCCACCGTGTGGCCACCGCGGCGACGGGCGAGGACGGCCTGCAGCTGCTGCGCGAGCAGCGGCCGGACCTGATCGTGCTGGATGTGATGCTGCCCGGGATCGACGGTTTCGAGGTGTGCCGGCGCATCAGGCGCACGGATCAGCTGCCGATCATCCTGCTCACCGCGCGCAACGACGACATCGACGTGGTGGTCGGACTGGAGTCCGGTGCCGACGACTACGTGGTCAAACCTGTGCAGGGACGTGTCCTCGACGCCCGGATCCGTGCCGTACTCCGGCGCGGTGAGCGCGAGGCCAGCGACTCGGCGAGCTTCGGTTCCCTGGTGATCGACCGCTCGGCGATGACCGTCACGAAGAACGGGGAGGACCTGCAGCTCACGCCGACCGAGCTGCGGCTGCTGCTGGAACTCAGCCGCAGGCCCGGACAGGCGCTGTCACGGCAGCAGTTGCTGCGACTGGTGTGGGAGCACGACTACTTGGGCGACTCGCGTCTGGTGGACGCCTGTGTCCAGCGTCTGCGGGCGAAGGTGGAGGACGTACCGTCGTCCCCGACGCTGATCCGTACGGTGCGCGGGGTGGGCTACCGGCTGGATTCGCCCTCGTGAGCGACGCACGGGCGGCCGCGGGCGGGCGGACGGCGGCGACGGCCGCACCTCCGCACCGCGCGGGCGGCTGTGACAGCGGCCGCGGGCGCGGCGGGGCGAACGGACCGACGAAGTGAGGAAAGCGATCGCCGGACTGCGCTGGACGAGCCTGCGGCTCCGTCTCGTCGTCGTCTTCGCTCTGGTGGCGCTCACCGCCGCGGTCTCCGCGTCCGGCATCGCGTACTGGCTCAACCGCGAAGCGGTCCTGACCCGTACCCAGGACGCCGCGCTGGGCGACTTCAAGCAGGAGATGCAGAACCGGGCCGCCGCGCTGCCGAAGGACCCGACGCCTGAGGAGCTCAAGCGGACCGCCGAGCTGATGGCGAACAGCAGCCCCGGCTACAGTGTGCTGCTGGTGGACGAGCAGGCCGGCGGGCGGACCGTCATCGGCTCGTCCGACCTGGATTCGTTCACCCTCGAAGACGTGCCCGCGTCCCTGCGGGAGGCCGTGGACGACCGGCAGGAGGTCACCGCGGGCAACGATGTCGAGTACCACGTGTACTGGCAGCGGACGAAGCCGAGGGGCGACCCGTACCTGGTGGCCGGCACGCGGATCATCGGCGGCGGCCCGACGGGCTACATGCTCAAGTCGCTGGCCCAGGAGCGCGACGACCTCAACTCGCTCGCCTGGTCCCTCGGGATCGCCACCGCACTCGCGCTGCTGGGGTCGGCGCTGCTCGCGCAGGCCGCCGCCACGACCGTGCTGAAGCCGGTGCAGCGGCTCGGCGACGCGGCCCGGCGGCTCGGCGAGGGGCAGCTGGACACCAGGCTGCATGTGTCCGGGACGGACGAACTCGCCGATCTCTCGCGCACGTTCAACCGGACCGCGGAAGCGCTGGAGAAGAAGGTCGCGGACATGAGCGCGCGGGAGGAGTCGAGCCGCCGCTTCGTCGCCGACATGTCGCACGAGCTGCGCACTCCGCTCACCGCGCTGACCGCCGTGACGGAGGTGCTGGAGGAGGAGGTCGAGGGTCTCGACCCGATGATCGCCCCCGCGGTGAACCTGGTGGTGAGCGAGACCCGCAGGCTGAACGACCTGGTGGAGAACCTGATGGAGGTCACCCGCTTCGACGCGGGTACGGCCCGGCTGGTGCTCGACGAGGTCGACGTCGCCGACCAGGTGACCGCCTGTATCGACGCGCGCGCGTGGCTGGACGCGGTCGAACTGGACGCGGAGCGCGGGATCGTGGCGCCTCTCGATCCGCGCCGGCTCGACGTGATCCTGGCGAACCTGATCGGCAACGCCCTCAAGCACGGCGGCTCACCGGTCCGGGTGTCCGTACGGACACTGGAGAACGAGTTGGTCATCGAGGTACGGGACCACGGTCCGGGTATCCCCGAGGACGTCCTGCCGCACGTCTTCGACCGCTTCTACAAGGCGAGCGCGTCCCGGCCGAGGTCCGACGGCAGCGGACTCGGTCTGTCGATCGCCATGGAGAACGCGCACATCCACGGCGGCGACATCACGGCGTCGAACTCGCCCGAGGGCGGCGCGGTGTTCGTTCTGCGGCTGCCCATGGACACGTCGGGCCTGACCGGGGAAGGCGGTGTGCGATGAGGACGCGGCTGAGGCTGGCATGCCTGCTGCTGTTGGCCGGCAGCGGGCTCACGGGCTGCGGGATCCGGGCCACGTCGGTACCCGTCGACGCCGGGCCGGCGCCCTCCCGCGTGTCCTGCGACAGCCCGCCGGAGGACAGCGGCGCACAGGCCGTGGACGGCGTCCGGGTCGAGGTGCAACTGGTCTGCGGCTCACAGCTGGTGGCGGTGCGGCGGGTAGTACCGCTCGCCGAGAACAAGCCCGGCAACAGGCCGGCGGCGGTCGCGCAGGTGCTCCTGGGCGAGCTGAAGCGGGCACCGTCCTCCGCCGAGCGGGACGCGGGGTTCACCACCGAGGTACCGGACGGTCTGACGGTCGCCCCGGCCCGCCGGCCCGGCGACCCGAAGGAGACGCTGCGGCTCAGCCGCCACCCCGAGGACCTGCCGCCCCTCGCCCTGGCGCAGATCGTCTGCACCCTGGCGGGCAGCGAGGCCGTCGGCGCCGGCGGCCCGGTGGTGCTGGGCGGCCCGGACGAGGACCCGCCGCGGGAGTGGGAGTGTACGGAGTCCCTCCGCGCACGTCCCGAGGCCGTCCCCACTCTGGGCGAAGTGGTCCGCCCCACCCCGTCCTGACGCTCACCCGAGCGGCACGCATCACACCACCCCCGCGGCCCAAGAGGCGGAACCGATCGTGCCGGTGGAGGCGTCTTGGGGTGCGTGCAGCGTGCTTCGGACGGCAATGCCGTCATCCGCTTCCGTGCGGCGGGAGTCGTACTCCTCCTCGCGCATCTGGTGATGGTCGGGTGGCTGACGCTGCGCCCCCTGGATGTGCCGTGGATGACCGCGGCGAATCTGACGCCGCTGGCCGGGATCAAGGCCGACCTCGCCTACGGGCCGCTGGAGGCCGCGCGCCGCATCGGTGAAGGGCTGCTGCTGCTGGCCCCGCTCGGGGTGCTGCTCCCGCTGGCGGGAGGGAGGCTCAACGTCTCTCCGCTGGCTTCGCTGGCCCGAACCGTCGCCGCAGGCGCTCTGATCTCGCTCGGCATCGAACTGCTGCAGACCGGGGTGCCGGGGCAGGTCGTCGACGTGGACTCGCTGCTGCTGAACACCGCCGGAGTGGCTCTGGCCCATGTGGCCGTCGTACCCGCGATGCGGGTCAGGCTCCGCCGCAGGCAGCACCGGCACCCGGCGGCCGCCGTCCCACGGGGGGAGTCGTCTCAGGGGGCCACCCCGACGATTCCCAGGGTCGGGATCGCCCCGTGGAGCGATGCTTTGCCCGCTTCGCGACGCCAGTATTGAGGCATCGGGAGCACACCGAGCGGCTCTCGCGAAGCCTGTGAGGAGCCCACCATGACCGCCCTTGTTCGCCCCCGCGACGGACGCGTGATCGGCGGAGTGTGCGCAGCGCTGGCCAGGCGCTTCGGCACCTCCGCGACCACGATGCGCGTGATCTTCCTGGTCTCGTGCCTGCTGCCGGGGCCACAGTTCCTGGTCTACATCGCCCTGTGGGCGCTGCTGCCGTCCGAGAAGACCGCCACCGCCGCGTGGTAGTCAGCCGAGGGTCCTGGAGACCTTCGCGAGCTGCTTGTCCGCGACCTCGTGCGGCACTCGCGGCTTCTGCTTGGCCGCCACGTCGATGGCCATCAGCCGCACGATGGTCGACTTCTGACGGACGATGACCAGGTGCAGGGGCGCCGAGACACCCTGGGCGGAGGCCGAGAGGGTGTAGCTGACCGACTCGTCGCCCGCGACGTCGAAGTCCGTGGCCCTGACGGCCGTGTACGTACCGGTCTGCTTCTGCACCGTGGCGGTGAAGCCCGAACCGCACACCGCCACCGCCGACTCGAGCCGGGAGATGACTTTCTTCGCGGCGGGCTCGTCGTACGAACTGAGCGAGGCGGAGATGGCGAGGCCCAGCTGCTTCTGCGAGCCCAGCCCCCGGTTGACGGTCGCACGCGCGGCCGGGTCCGGCTGGTCGCCCATGATGTCGGCGAGCGGCTGGCACTCCTTCTTGTCGGCCCGGGGCTGCCCGTCAGGAGCGGACGGGTCCTTGCCCTCCTTGGAGACCTGGTAGCCGGGCAGATCGGACCGCTCCAGTGCCGCCTTCTCCAGTGGAGCGAAGGCGGCGGCGCTGCTCGCGCCGCCTTTGTTCTCGCCGGCTCTGCCGCTCGGGCCGCCGCTGCAGGCGGTGAGCAGCAGTGCGGGCACGGTGAGAAGTGCGGCCACTCCGGTTCTCTTCACGCGCATGGTCGGAAACCTCACACCCCGTGTGTCTGCCCCTGCTCGAGGCGGCGATCCTGGCACACAACGCGGCAGGGCGTACACCTTGACGAGGTGCACGCCCCACCGCACTTGGTACGAACGCGGAACAGCTCAGCCGGTCAGGCCACCGGCCAGCGGCACACCGCCCAGCAGGCTCTTCACGGGGTCGGTGCCCTTGCCGAGGGCTTCATCGGTGGGAAGGTTGGCGGTCTTCGCGGGCAGCGTCGAGGTGACGCCGCCCACGAGGCCGGTCACGTCCGGCAGGGCCGGGGCGGGAGCGGCGGAGGCGGTACCGGCGGCGGCTGCGGCGAAGGCGGCACCGAGAGCGGCGACACCGAGGGTCTTGGCAGCTGACTGCTTCATCGAATCTGGTCCTTGCGACGGGGAATTTGAGCGGCTCCGCAACGTAGCCAGCCGCGAGCACGGCCCGCAAAACGCGAAAGCGGCCGGGAATTGACGTTCCCGGCCGCTGGTCCTGCGTGAGGCTCAGCCCTGAGCGGTGACAGAACCGCTGGTCGAGGCGGTCTGCCTGAACAGCCATTCGGACTTCAGCTCGGCGTAGCCGGGCTTGATCACGTCATTGATCATCGCGAGTCGTTCGTCGAAAGGAATGAACGCGGACTTCATCGCATTGACGGTGAACCACTGCATGTCGTCGAGCGTGTAGCCGAAGGCGTCGACCAGGTGCTCGAACTCGCGGCTCATGCTGGTGCCGCTCATCAACCGGTTGTCGGTGTTCACGGTGGCCCGGAAGTGCAGCTTGCGCAGCAGGCCGATCGGGTGCTCGGCGTACGAGGCCGCCGCACCCGTCTGCAGGTTGGAACTCGGGCACATCTCCAGGGGGATGCGCTTGTCGCGTACGTACGAGGCGAGGCGGCCGAGCTTGACACTGCCGTCGGCGGCGACCTCGATGTCGTCGATGATCTTCACGCCGTGCCCGAGGCGGTCGGCGCCGCACCACTGCAGCGCCTGCCAGATCGACGGCAGGCCGAAGGCCTCGCCCGCGTGGATGGTGAAGTGGTTGTTCTCCCGCTTGAGGTACTCGAACGCGTCGAGGTGCCGGGTGGGCGGGAAGCCGGCCTCGGCACCCGCGATGTCGAAGCCGACCACGCCGTTGTCGCGGTAGCCGTTGGCGAGTTCGGCGATCTCCAGCGCGCGGGCGGCGTGCCGCATCGCGGTCAGGAGCGCGCCGACGCGGATGCGGTGGCCGTTCGCCTTGGCCCGGCGCTCGCCTTCGCGGAAGCCCTCGTTGACGGCCTCGACGACCTCTTCGAGACTCAGGCCGGCTTCCAGGTGCTGCTCGGGGGCGTATCGCACCTCGGCGTAGACGACACCGTCCTCGGCGAGGTCCTCGGCACACTCGGCCGCGACCCGGAAGAGCGCGTCGCGGGTCTGCATGACGGCGCAGGTGTGCGCGAAGGTCTCCAGGTAGCGCTCCAGCGACCCGGAGTCGGCGGCTTCGCGGAACCAGATGCCGAGCTTGTCGGCATCGGTCTCGGGGAGTCCTTCGTAGCCCGTCGCGCGGGCCAGGTCGACAATCGTGCCGGGGCGCAGCCCGCCGTCGAGGTGGTCGTGCAGCAGCACCTTGGGGGAACGGCGGATCTGGTCCGCGGTGGGGAGGTTCGGGGTCTCGCTCGTCATCTCGGCACTCTACCGCCTACGCGCGTAGAGCGCCGTCGTCGATACGTAACGGTGACCCTTCGGACGGGTGGAGTACACCTCTGATTCTGAGACTGTTCTGTCATGGCACAGCTTGCGCCGTCGGCGCGCGGGGCCCGTCTGGGGCGGACGATCAGCGCGGCCGGCACCGGCTCCACTGTCACCGGCGTGGTCCTGCTGCTCCCGGGTGGCGAGCCCGAATCGACCCGCCGTCCCTCCGCTCTCTCGCACGCCTTCGTACGCCCGATGGCGCGCGCCCTGGCTCGCGCGGGCAGCTCCGAAGGCCTCGCCGCCCACGTCGTGCGCTACCGCTCGCGCGGCTGGAACGGCCCCGCGGCGCACCTCGCCCGGGACGCGGAGTGGGCGGCGGACGAGGTCGTACGGCGGTACGGGGACGTGCCCGTCTGCCTCGCCGGATACGACATGGGCGGCCGGGCCGCGCTGCACGCCGCCGGCCATCCGGCCGTCAACTCGGTTCTGGCCCTCGCCCCTTGGCTGCCGGAGGACGATGTCGCCGCCTCCCCCGAACCGGTGAAACAGCTCGCCGACCGTCACGTCCTCATCGTGCACGGCACCAACGACGCCCGTACCGACCCCGAACTCTCCTACCGGCTGGCCCAGCGCGCCAAGAAGAGCAACCGGGACATCTGCCGCTTCGAAGTCCACTCCGACGGCCACAGCCTGTACCAGCACCGCAGCGAAGTCCTCGCGCTGGCCGCCGACTTCGTGCTCGGCGCGGTCTACTCCCGCTCGTACTCGCGTCCCGTCGCGGACGCGCTGGCCGCGCCGCCGCCGCTCGGGCTGCGGATGCCACTGGCGGGCGGGTTCGGCCGCTCGCTGCGGGGCTGACGGACGGGAGTGCCGCCCGCCCCGGTCATTCCGGCAGCAGGTGGCCGCGGCGAGAGAGCAGGAAGTGTTTGAAGGCCGCCACCGGGGCGGTGTCCGGATGGCCGTCCAGCCAGGCCACGCCGATCTCCCGTACCGCCCGGGGGGCCGTCACCGTCAGCTCGACGACTCCCGGGCGGGCCACCGCCGGCGGGGGCAGAAGCGCCACGCCCAGGCCCGCCGCCACCAGGCCGCGCAGGGTCTCCGCCTCCTCGCCCTCGAACGCGATCCGCGGTTTGAAGCCGGCCTCGGCGCACAGGTCGTCGGTGATGCGCCGCAGGCCGTACCCCGGCTCCAGGGTCACGAACGTCTCGTCGGCGGCCTCCGCCAGCCGGACACGCTTGCGCGTGGCGAGCCGGTGGTCGTCGGGGACGACCAGACGCAGCCGCTGCTCGTCCAGGCGGCGGGCCACGAGGTCGGGCGCGTCCGGGACGGGTGAGGTCAGACAGAGGTCGAGGTCTCCTGCCCGGAGGCGTTCGAGCATGGCCTCGCCGTAGTTCTGGACGAGCTGGAAGCGGACCCTCGGGTGGTCGACGCGGAACGCGCGGATCAGGCCCGGGACGGTCTCCGAGCCCATGGTGTGCAGAAACCCGAAGGCGACCTTGCCGGCCGCCGGGTCGGCGTCCGCGCGTACCGTCTCGGCGGCTCTCTCCACCTCGGCGAGCGCCCGCTGCACGGACTTCAGGAAGGTCCGGCCGGCGGGCGTCAGCGAGACCGTGCGGCCGTGCCGGGCGAACAGGTCGACGCCGAGGTCCTGTTCGAGCCTGACCATCGCCCGGGAGAGCGTCGACTGCGGTACGGACATCTCCTGCGCGGCCCGGGTGACGTGCTCGTGGCGGGCGACTCCGGCGAAGTACGCCAGGCGCGGCGCAAGGACCGCGACAATGTCTTCTTCGTAACTACTCAGTGACACGCGCGCCTCTGAGCTGTGATCATGCACCATGGGAACGATTATCGCCGTTCCATGCATTGGACGCATAAAACCGCGCGGCCTACCTTCGACGTATGCCTCCTGCCAGTACCGAGGCACCCACCACCGTGGGTGCCTCCGCCGCGCCGTCCCCCGACTCACCGCTGCTCGCCCCGGGCGTGACCGGCTACCGCCGGATGAGCTTCGCGCTCTTCGCCGCCGGGGTCGCGGCCTTCGCCCTCCTCTACTCCACGCAGGCCCTGCTCCCCGCCGTCTCCGCCGACTTCGCGGTGACCGCCGGACAGGCCAGCTGGACCGTGTCCGCCGCGACGGGCGCGCTGGCGCTGTGCGTCCTGCCGCTGAGCGCACTCTCCGAGCGGTTCGGGCGCAGCCGGATGATGACGGTGTCACTGACGATCGCGGTCGTGGTCGGGATGCTGGTGCCGTTCGCGCCGGACCTCGGCTGGCTGGTCGCGCTGCGCGCCGTACAGGGCGCGGCGCTCGCCGGACTGCCGGCGTCCGCGATGGCGTACCTCGCGGAGGAAGTGCGGCCCAAGGCGCTGGTCGCCGCGATCGGCCTGTTCGTGGCGGGCAACAGCATCGGCGGCATGAGCGGGCGGGTGCTGACCGGGTGGGTGGCCCAGGCATGGGGCTGGCGTGCCGCGCTGGCGGCGGTCGGACTGCTGGCCGTGCTGTGCGCGGTGGTCTTCCGGCTGCTGCTTCCCCGCGCCCGGCACTTCACGCCGGGGTCGCTGAGCCCGCGCGCGCTGGCCTGGACGGTACGCGGTCATCTGGCCGACCCGCTGCTGTGCCGGCTGTACGCGATCGGCGCGCTGTTCATGACTGTGTTCGGCGCCGTGTACACGGTGATCGGCTACCGGCTCGTGGAGGAGCCGTTCTCGCTGCCGCAGGGCATCGTGGGCTCGGTCTTCCTGGTCTACCTGGTCGGCACGGCCTCCTCGGCCGCGGCCGGGAAGCTGGTCGCCCGCGCCGGCCGCCGCGGCGCCCTTTACCTCGCGGTCGCCACCACCGCCGCCGGTCTGCTGCTCTCGCTCGCCGATGTGCTGGCCGCCGTGCTGCTGGGCCTGGTGCTGATCACCGCCGGATTCTTCGCCGGCCACGCGGTCGCCTCCTCGTCCGTCAGCCGTACGGCGAAGACCGGCCGCGCGCAGGCCTCCGCCCTCTACCAGTCGGCGTACTACCTGGGCTCCAGCGCGGGCGGCACGCTGGGCGCGGTCGCCTTCCACGCCGGCGGCTGGGAGGCCACGGTGGTGCTCAGCCTGCTGGCCGTCCTCGGCGTCGTCTCGATCACCCTGTACGGCACCCGCTGCGCCCGGGCTCGGCGACAGCTGGTGCCGGCCGCCGCGCAGCGCTGAAATTCCCCGTCACTTCCGCGCAACTCCACCGGCGCTTCGCATGTCTAGTTCGCAGGACGTCACTCGCAGGACGTCACGCGCGGGAGGGACGGGGCGATGGGACACATACGCAGAGGGACGGTGGCGGCCGGGATCGCCGCCCTGGTGGTACCGGTGACGGTGGCAATCGGCAGTACGCCGGCGCAGGCCGCGTCGTGCACCACGAGCACCGGGCCGTACCAGAAGCAGGTCGAGAAGTTCCTGGGACGGCCGGTGGACGGCAGGCAGTCGGCCGCGGACTGCCAGGCGATACGTTCCTTCCAGGCAAAGCACGGGATCACGCCGACCATCGGCTACGCGGGTCCCGTCACCTGGCGCACGATGAGCACGATGCTCGCCCAGAAGGCGGCGGGCACCAATCCCAACAAGGCCGGCACGTGCCCCGTCAACAAGGGCCGT
Source organism: Streptomyces sp. NPDC051219 (assembly GCF_040682335.1). Classification (NCBI taxonomy): domain Bacteria; kingdom Bacillati; phylum Actinomycetota; class Actinomycetes; order Kitasatosporales; family Streptomycetaceae; genus Streptomyces; species Streptomyces sp. NPDC051219. The sequence goes on along the minus strand of NZ_JBFBAS010000004.1, from coordinate 249,591 downwards.
ATCGCCTGCGTCGACCTGACCCGGCAACTGAGCTGGATCCAGGACGGCAAGACGCTCAAGTACGGGCCGGTGCCGGTACGGACCGGGAAGAACGGCACGGAGACCCGGACGGGCGCGAAGAAGATCTACTACCGCAGCCTCAACCACTGGTCGACGATCTACAAGGTGTGGATGCCGCACTCGCAGTTCTTCGACGGCGGACAGGCCTTCCACGCCACCAGCAAGAGCATGTGGAACCCGCCCGGCTCCGGTGGCTGCGTGAACATGCGGCCGGCGGACGCGAAGGCGTACTGGAACCTGCTGAAGAACGGTGACGACGTCTTCGTGTACGGACGCAAGCCCGGCACCTGAGACGCCCAGGAGACCGGTCCGGCGGCCGTTCCGACTGCCGTTGTCAGACCCCTCGTGTAGGTTCCGAATCGCTGGTGCCGACGGGTTACAGGGGTGGATCTCCATGAGTGATCTCGCAACGAAACCGGACCTCGACTCCAACCTGGAGAAGCACCGGGTCGAGTTGACGGGCTACTGCTACCGGATGCTGGGCTCCGCCTTCGAGGCGGAGGACGCCGTCCAGGACACGCTCGTCCGCGCCTGGCGGAGTTACGACCGCTTCGAGGGCCGCTCCTCGCTGCGGTCGTGGCTCTACCGCATCGCGACCAACGTCTGCCTGGACATGCTCAACGCCGGGAACCGCCGGGCCCGTCCGATGGACCTGTCGTCGCCGCAGACCCAGGCCACGGCCGTCCTCAACACCCTGCCCGAGATCACCTGGCTGGAGCCCGTGCCGGACGGCCGGGTGCTGCCGGCCACCGCGGACCCGGCCGACATGGCCGTGGCGAAGGAGTCGGTCCGGCTCGCGTTCGTCGCGGCGCTGCAGCACCTGCCGTCGAAGCAGCGGGCGGTGCTGATCCTGCGGGAAGTGCTGGCCTGGAAGGCGAGCGAGGTGGCCGAGCTGCTCGACACCTCGGTCGCGTCCGTGAACAGCGCACTGCAGCGGGCCCGGGCCACCCTCGCGGCGAACGAGATCCGCGAGAGCGACGCCGCCGACCCGCTCGACGCGGACCAGCAGAAGCTGCTGGAGCGCTATGTCGCCGCCTTCGAGGGATACGACATGGATCAGCTCACGGCCCTGCTGCATGAGGACGCCACGCTGTCCATGCCGCCGTTCGACCTGTGGCTGCACGGCCCCGCCGACATCCGTGCCTGGCACCTCAACCAGGGCATCGGCTGCAAGGGTTCCCGGCTGGTGCCGACCGTGGCGAACGGCCTGCCGGCCTTCGGCCAGTACCGGATCAGCGAGCCGGGCGACGGCCACGACCCGTGGGCGCTCCAGGTCCTCGAGATCTCAGGGGGGAAGATCGTCGGGCTCAATGCCTTCCTGGACACCGAGCGGTGGTTCCCGCTCTTCGGTCTCCCCGAGCACCTCGACGCCGAGCCCGACCAGTCCTAGCAGCGCCCGCAGCCTGCCGCTCGGCCGCAGGAGCCGGATCCGGCCGCCCGTCCGCCGGGCGGTGAGCTGCAGCCTGGCCAGGGCGTCCACCGCGGCGAGGTCCGGCGCGGTGAGCGCCCCGACGTCGCAGTCCACCACCCGGGCCGGGACGCTGCCGCCCGGGACGCCGCCGGCCCCACCGCCGGGACCGGCCGTCACGGAGTCGTGGAGCAGCACTCTCAGCTGCTCGCACAGGCGCGGCACATCGGCGTGGCTGATGGGACCGGTGATGACGAGGACGCTCGGGGGTGTGGGCTCCACATCAGTGAAGACCCGCGGGACGGGCGGAACTCATCGCACGGGATGAGTTCCGCCCGCGAGGTGCCCTCCGGCGCAGCGGAGGGCTTCCCGCGGCGTGTCAGGAGACGCGCTCCAGCAAAACGGGGTTCGGCGTGAAGGCCGTGCCCTCGGGCGCGACGAGAACGCCGCCGTCCAGGGCTTCCAGGGCGTACTGGAACTTCTCCGGGGTGTCCGTGTGCAGGGTCATCAGACGCTGGCCGGCCGTGACGGTGGCACCCGGCTTGACGTGCAGCTCGATGCCCGCGCCCGCCTGTACGCGGTCCTCCTTGCGGGCCCGGCCCGCGCCGAGCCGCCAGGCCGCCACGCCGACGGCGTAGGCGTCGAGAGTGGTGAGCACGCCGCTGGACGAGGCGTGGACGACGTGCTGCTCGCGCGCGACGGGCAGCGTCGCGTCCGGGTCGCCGCCCTGGGCTGCGATCATCCGGCGCCAGACATCCATGGCGGAGCCGTCGGCGAGCGCCTTGGCGGGGTCGGCGTCCTTCAGGCCGGCCGCGTCGAGCATTTCGCGGGCGAGGGCGAGGGTCAGCTCGACGACGTCGGCGGGCCCGCCGCCCGCCAGCACCTCGACGGACTCCCGGACTTCGAGGGCGTTGCCCGCCGTGAGGCCGAGCGGAGTGGACATGTGGGTGAGCAGTGCGACGGTCTTCACGCCGTGGTCCGTGCCGAGGCCCACCATGGTGGCGGCGAGTTCGCGGGCGTCCTCGATGTTCTTCATAAAGGCGCCGGTGCCGACCTTGACGTCCAGGACGAGCGATCCGGTCCCCTCGGCGATCTTCTTGGACATGATGGACGAGGCGATCAGCGGGATGGCTTCGACGGTGCCGGTGACGTCGCGCAGGGCGTAGAGCTTCTTGTCCGCGGGGGCCAGGCCGTCGCCCGCCGCGCAGATGACCGCGCCGGTGGACTCCAGTACGTCGAGCATCTCGGCGTTGGAGAGCAGCGCGCGCCAGCCGGGGATGGACTCCAGCTTGTCCAGCGTGCCGCCGGTGTGGCCGAGGCCCCGGCCGCTGAGCTGCGGTACGGCGGCGCCGCAGGCGGCGACCAGCGGCGCCAGCGGGAGGGTGATCTTGTCCCCCACGCCGCCGGTGGAGTGCTTGTCGGCGGTGGGGCGGGAGAGGGCCGAGAAGTTCATCCGCTCCCCGGAGTTGATCATCGCGGCGGTCCAGCGGGCGATCTCGACGCGGTTCATTCCGTTGAGCAGGATCGCCATCGCCAGCGCCGACATCTGCTCGTCGGCGACCTCGCCGCGCGTGTACGCGTCGATGACCCAGTCGATCTGCTGGGGGCTCAGCTCGCCCCGGTCCCGCTTGGTGCGGATGACGGAGATGACGTCCATGGTTGGGCTTCCTTCCGGGGCGGCCCTTCCGCCGGAGCGGAAGGGCCGCGTTACTGAGGCGGATCTACGAGAGGTGGTGCGGGCCGAAGGCCTGCGGAAGCATGTCGGAGAGCGGAAGAATGCCCTCCGGCGTCTCCAGCAGCAGTTCTCCGCCGCCGAATTCGTACAGCAGCTGACGGCAGCGCCCGCACGGCACCAGGATCTCGCCCTGGCCGTCCACGCAGGTGAAGTGGGTCAGCCGGCCCCCGCCGGTCGCATGGAGCTGGGAGACCAGTCCGCATTCGGCGCACAGGCCGATGCCGTACGAGGCGTTCTCGACGTTGCAGCCGACCACCGTACGGCCGTCGTCGACGAGGGCGGCGACGCCGACCGGGTAGCCCGAGTACGGCGCGTACGCACGGGACATCGCGTCCCGGGCCGCCTTGCGGAGGGCTTCCCAGTCGACGGCCGCGGCCCGCGTCACTTCCCCTGGCCCTTCCGGTACCGCATACCGTCCGCCTTCGGCATCCGCAGCCGCTGGGCGGACAGCGAGAGGACGAGCAGCGTGACGACGTACGGCGTGGCGCTGACGAACTCCGTGGGCACCGTGTCCGTACCGAGGTACCAGACCAGGACACCCGCGGCGATTACTCCGCTGATGGCGGCCACCAGGTAGCTCTTGCGGTACAGCTTCCACAGCGCGAGACCCGCGAGCAGCACCGCCAGCAGCAGGAGCAGCGCGTGGACGGACTGGCCGCCCGCCCTCAGCTGCAGTGCGTCCGCGAAGCCGAACAGACCCGCGCCCATGGCGAGTCCGCCGGGACGCCAGTTGCCGAAGATCATCGCCGCCAGGCCGATGTAGCCGCGGCCACCGGTCTGGCCCTCGTTGTAGATGTGCGAGGTGACCAGGGAGAGGAAGGCGCCGCCGAGGCCGGCCATACCGCCGGAGACGATCACCGCGATGTACTTGTACGTGTAGACGTTGACGCCCAGCGACTCCGCGGCGATCGGGTTCTCACCACAGGAGCGCAGCCGGAGACCGAAGGACGTCTTCCACAGCACCCAGAAGGTGGCGAAGAAGAGCAGCACGGCGACGATCGTCAGCAGGGACAGGTTGGTGACCAGGCCGCCGAGGATGCCCGCCAGGTCCGACACGAAGAACCAGTGGTGCTTCTCGATGGAGGCCAGCCAGTCCGAGAGACCGGGCACGGTGACCGAGGTGATGTCCTCGGCCGGCGGGGACTGCTTGGGGCTGCCGCCGCGCTGGGCCGCCTCACCGGAGTTGAACCACAGCTTGGCGAAGTAGGTGGTGACACCGACCGCCAGGATGTTGACCGCGATACCGGAGATGATGTGGTCGACGCCGAAGGTGACGGTGGCGACCGCGTGCAGGAGGCCGCCGAACATACCGCCCAGCACACCGGCGAGCACACCCAGCCAGGGGCTGGTCTGCCAGCCGGCCCAGGCGCCGAAGAACGTGCCCAGGATCATCATGCCTTCGAGGCCGATGTTGACCACACCTGCCCGCTCGGACCAGAGTCCGCCGAGACCGGCGAGGCCGATCGGTACGGCCATGGAGAGGGCCGCGCTGATCTGGCCGGCACCGGTGAGGTCCTCGGCGCCCGTGATGGCCCGCACCGCGGACAGTGCGATGAGGGCACCCGCGATGATCAGCAGGATGACGGGGAAGGACAGCCGGGTCCGGCCGCCCTTGCTGCCGGCCGCCTTGGGTGCGGCGGGCGGCGGGGTGGAAGTCGCCGTGGCGGTCACGCCGACACCTCCTGCTGGTCGGAGTTACGGGCCTGGGCGGCGAGCTTCTCGCCGACCTGCCGCTGCTGGCGCTGGAGGCCGTAGCGGCGCACCACTTCGTACGCGATGACGACGCACAGGACGATCACGCCCTGGATGACGCCGACGATCTCCTTGTCGTAGCCCTCGAACTCGAGCTTGCCGCTGCCGCGCTCCAGGAACGCCCAGAGGATCGCGCCGAGCGCGATGCCGATCGGGTGGTTGCGGCCGAGCAGGGCGATGGCGATACCGGTGAATCCGATGCCGAGCGGGAATCCGCCGCCGTACTCGAAGGTGTCGTTGAGAAGGGTCGGCATACCGATCAGACCGGCCATGGCGCCGGAGATCAGCATGGACGTGACGACCATCTTCTTCACGTTCACGCCGCTGGCCTCGGCCGCGGAGCCCGACTGGCCGACCGTACGCAGGTCGAAGCCGAACCGGGTACGGGAGAGGGTGAACCAGTAGGCGAAGCCCGCGACGACCGCGACGACGATGAATCCGAAGATCGGCGTCGGCGTGGTCGGGAACTCGAAGAAGTGCGCGGACTCCGGGAGCGGCTTGGTGGAGATCTCCGTACCGGCCTCGTCCAGGTGTCCGAGACGGCCCTCCTGGATCAGGTAGCCGATGATCGCGGTGGCGATCGCGTTGAGCATGATCGTCGAGACGACCTCGCTGACGCCGCGGGTGACCTTCAGGACACCGGCGATACCGGCCCACATCGCGCCGACGATCATCGCGGCAATGATGATCATCGGGATCTGCAGGAAGCCGGGCAGAGTCACAGCGCCACCCAGCGCGGCGGCGAAGAACGCCGCCAGGCGGTACTGGCCGTCGACTCCGATGTTGAACAGGTTCATCCGGAAGCCGATGGCCACCGCGAGACCCGCCAGGTAGTACGTCGTCGCCTTGTTCAGGATGTAGACCTGGCTGTCCGACTTGATGCCGTAGTCGAACATGATGCCGAAGGCCTGGAACGGCTCCTTGCCCGTGGCGGCCAGCACCAGGGCTGTCACCAGGAACGCGACCAGGATCGCGAGTACGGGGGCCGCGAGCCCCAGGAGCAGCCGCTCCTTGTCGAACTTCTTCATCGGTCCTCTCCCCCGTTCGCGGGGTCGCCGGCACCGTTGCCGTGCGGGTGCTCCAAATGGCCGGTGGCCGCGCCGGTCATGGCCGAGCCCAGCTCCTCCGGGGTGATGGTCGCCGGGTCGGCGTCGGCTACCAGGCGTCCGCGGTACATGACGCGCAGACTGTCCGAGAGGCCGATCAGTTCGTCCAGGTCCGCGGAGATCAGCAGCACCGCCAGGCCTTCGTGGCGCGCCTCACGGATCTGGTCCCAGATCTGCGCCTGCGCACCGACGTCCACACCGCGGGTCGGGTGGGCCGCGATCAGCAGCTTGGGGTTGTGGCTCATCTCACGGCCGACGATCAGCTTCTGCTGGTTGCCGCCGGAGAGCGAGGCCGCGGTGACCTCGATGCCGGGGGTGCGGACGTCGTACTCGCGGACGATCCGCTCGGTGTCGGCGCGCGCGCCCTTCAGATCCAGGAACGCGCCCTTGCTGTTGGGAGGTTCGGTGACGTGCCCGAGGATGCGGTTCTCCCACAGCGGCGCTTCGAGCAGCAGGCCGTGCCGGTGGCGGTCCTCGGGAATGACGCCCATGCCGCTTTCGCGGCGCTTGCGCGTCGGCGTCTGCGAGATGTCGGTGGTGTCCAGGGTGAGAGCGCCACTGTCCAGGGTCCGCATGCCCATGATGGCCTCGACCAGTTCCGACTGGCCGTTGCCCTCGACACCGGCGATGCCCAGCACCTCGCCCTTGTGGATGGTGAACGAGATGCCGTCGAGCACCGCGCGCACGACGCCGTCGGGGTCGGTGGCCGTCAGCTTGAGGTCCTGGACCTGAAGCATCGGTACGTCGGTGACGGTCGACTCGCGGGTCTCGGGCGAGGGAAGCTCGCTGCCGACCATGAGTTCGGCGAGCTGCTTGGTGGTGACCGTTTTCGGGTCGGCGCTGCCCACCGTCGTGCCGCGGCGGATCACCGTGATCTCGTCGGCGACCGACAGCACCTCGCCCAGCTTGTGGGAGATGAAGATGACGGTCAGGCCCTCCGCCTTGAGCTCGCGGAGGTTGTCGAAGAGCGCGTCGACCTCTTGGGGGACGAGGACGGCGGTCGGCTCGTCGAGGATCAGCGTGCGGGCACCGCGGTAGAGCACCTTGAGGATCTCCACGCGCTGGCGGTCGGCCACTCCCAGGTCCTCCACCAGGACGTCGGGCCGGATGCTGAGCCCGTACGCGTCGGAGATCTCCTTGATCTTGACGCGGGCCTTGTCCCCGATGCCGTACAGCTTCTCCGAGCCGAGCACCACGTTCTCGAGGACGGTGAGGTTGTCCGCGAGCATGAAGTGCTGGTGCACCATGCCGATGCCACGGGCGATCGCGTCACCGGGGTTGTGGAAGGAGACCTGTTCGCCGTCCACCGCGATGGTGCCCTCGTCCGGCTTCTGCATGCCGTAAAGGATCTTCATCAGAGTGGACTTGCCGGCGCCGTTCTCGCCCACGAGCGCGTGAACGGTGCCTCTGCGCACGGTGATGTCGATGTCGTGGTTGGCCACGACTCCGGGGAATCGCTTGGTGATGCCGCGGAGCTCTACGGCATGGGGACTGCTTGACGCTTTGATGGCGCACTCTCCTAGGCAGGAGGCGGAGGGAGCGGGGGCGGTGGTGGCGAAAATTACCGCGTTCGGCGGCACGCTACGCGCGTAGCTTCGCCAAAAAAACTGAACTCTCTGAGGCTGCACGTGACGCGGGGCCCGGGAAGCGGCAGAAGCCACTTCCACGGGCCCCGGTCAACAGGCGGCTCAGGTGGTCGTCTTCACCTTGATGGCGCCGTCGACGATCTTCTTCTTGGCCTCGTCGATCTTGGCCTGGATGTCCTTGAGGTGGCCGCCCGTGGTGGTGAGGCTGACGCCGTCCTTGGCCAGGGAGTACGAGTTCACACCGGTCAGCGGCTTGCCGTCGTGGACGGACTTGGACAGGTCGTAGACACCGGTGTCGACGTTCTTGACGACCGAGGTCAGGATCGAGCCGGCGTACTTCGACAGCGCGGGGTCCTTGGCCTGGTCGGAGTCGACGCCGATCGCCCAGGCGCCGGGGGTGGCCGCCACAGCCTCGATCACACCGGCGCCGGAACCGCCGGCAGCCGCGTAGATGACGTCGATGCCCTTGTCGAGCATGCCCTTCGCGGCGGCCTTGCCCTTGTCGGGGCTGCCGAAGCCGGACAGGTCGGAGCCGGTGGTCAGGTACTGGATCTGGACGGACGCCTTGGGGTCGGTCTCCAGCACGCCCTGCTCGAAGCCCGCGGCGAACTTCTTGATCAGCGGAAGGTCGACACCGCCGATGAAGCCGATCTTGCCGTCCTTCGACTTCAGCGCGGCCGCGACACCGGCGAGGTAGGAGCCCTGCTCCTCGGTGAAGATGATGCTGTCGACGTTCTTGGCCTCGGACACCGAGTCGACCAGACCGAAGTTGGTCTCCGGGAACTTGGCGGCGACCTTGTCGACCGCGTCCTTGTACGCGAAGCCGACGGCGATGACCGGGTTGTAGCCGCCCTCGGCGAGCGACGCGAGGCGCGTCTCACGGTCGGCCGGGGTCTCACCGGTCTTGGCGGTGAGCTCCTTGGTCTCCGCGTCGAACTCGGCCTTGGCCTTGTCCAGACCGCGGGCCGCGGAGTCGTTGAACGAGTTGTCGCCACGGCCGCCGACGTCGTAGGCCATGCCGATCTTGAGCTGCTTCTCGTCACCCGAGCCGGAGGACTCGGTGGACGACTCGCCACAAGCGGTGGCGGTGAGCGCAAGAGCCGCGGTGATGGCACACGCGGCGCTGATCTTGGATACCCGGCGCACTGGGAGGCTCCTTCAACCTGACCGAAGCGCCTCTGCCGGCGCTGGTTTCGCGGCGATCGTAACGCGCGTAGATGTCAGTTAAAGGCCTGTTCATCAGTCGTTACCGGATCGTCGCGAACAGGCCACGCCGTCCGGGACGGCGCCTGTGACTGTGCGCGACCGACCGCGACTATCCGCGTACCCCGTCGAGCAGCGCGGCCGCCGTGAAGAGCTCCACCCCGGCCTGGATAGCACCCTCGTCCGCGTCGAAGTCGCCGCGGTGCAGGTCCCGTCGGACCGGGTCGCCCGGCGTACGCACTCCGAGGCGGGCCATGGCGCCCGGAACGAGCTCCAGGTACCAGGAGAAGTCCTCGCCGCCCAGGCTCTGCTCGGTGTCCTCGATTGCATGCGGTCCACGGCGCGCGATCATCGCGTCACCCAGCAGATCGGACACCGCGGGGTCGTTGACGACGGGCGGGACGCCCCGGACGTAGTTGATCTCCGACTTGGCCCGGTGGAGTGTGGCGATCTCGTCGATCGCCGCGTGCACCAGGTCCGGTGCGTCGCGCCAGGCGTGGAGATCCAGACAGCGGACCGTGCCGGACAGCTCGGCGTGCATCGGGATGACGTTGCACGCGTGGCCGGCCTCGATCCGGCCCCAGGTGACCGAGAGGCCCGCACGGGCGTCCACCCGGCGGCCCAGCAGCGCCGGGACCTCGGAGACCACCTTGGCAGCGGCGGTGACCAGGTCGGTGGTGAGGTGGGGGCGCGCGGTGTGGCCCCCCGCGCCGTTCAGGGTGACCTCGAGCCGGTCGCAGGCGGAGGTGATCGCACCGTGCCGGAGCCCGACCTTGCCGACCTCGACCTTGGGGTCGCAGTGCACCGCGATGATCTTGCCGACACCCTCCATGACGCCGGACGCGATGGCGTCGGCGGCGCCGCCGGGAAGGACCTCCTCGGCGGCCTGGAAGATCAGCCGTACGGGCCGGGGCAGGAGTCCCTGCTGGTCCAGCCCGGCCAGGACCAGGCCGGCGCCGAGCACGGTGGTGGTGTGCACGTCGTGGCCGCAGGCGTGGGCGCGGTCCGGGACGGTGGAACGGTAGGGCACGCCCACCTTGGCGTCGGGGATCGGGAGTGCGTCGATGTCCGCGCGGATGGCCAGCATGGGCCGCAGTCCGTCCCAGGTGCCGATGTCGCAGATCAGGCCCGTTCCGGCGTCCAGGACGCGTGGCTTCAGGCCGGCCTGTTCGAGCCGGGCCTTGATCGCCGCGGTGGTACGGAACTCCTGATTGCCCAGCTCCGGGTGCATGTGCAGGTCACGGCGGAAGGCGATCAGCTCGGCACGCAGGCTTTCCGGGAGCGTGCCGGGCAGTGCCGCTTCACCGGGCAGGTCGGCTTCGGACTCGCGGTACATCAACTGGTTCACCTGTTGAAGGGTAGGCCCATTCAGTGGTCAACTGGCCAGCGATCAACAAAACTTCAACCCGTTAGGCGAAGAAAGCAGGCCGCGTGGTGCATGACCGACTGAGCGTGTGGGTAAGCTCCACCGCCCTTTGAGCGTACCTCCCGCTTATTTCCGGCCTCAGACGGAACCCGCGGGCGCGGCGGCCAGCCGCTCGACATCCCGGGCCGTGTCGGTCACTCCCGCGAGGAAACTCTGCGCGCGCGGGGACGCACGTTCGGTAAGCCACGCCGGGTCGATGTCACAGACGGCGACGGTCACCCCGGTACCGGCGAGAGCGTGCGGCAGGGTGTGGACGACCGTGGACGGGAAACTCAGGATCGTACGGCCGACCGGGCCACGGCGGGCGATCAGCTCCAGCGGCAGGTCGGGGCGGACGATCTCCAGCCCCGTCTCCGCACTGAGCCTGCGAAGCTTCTCGGCGCTCTCCCTGCGGTGCGCGAAGTAGCGGGTGGCGGCGTGGGTGCGCGCCAGCGTCCGTACCGCCTCCAGATAGCGGGCGGGTTCCACCACGCCCGTCTCGACCAGGGACGTTCCCACCAGGTCGGTGCCCTTGGTGAGCCGCGGCGGACCGAACCGGGACCGCGTCCACGCGAAGTCGTTGACCTGGATGGTGATGCCGTCCGGGGCGTCGACGGGCATGGCGGTGAACACCTCGACCCGGCGGCGCGCCTTCGGGGTGAGCCGGCGGCGGGCAGAGGCGGCGACCGGCGCGTACACGAGGTCGCGCGCCCCGCGCAGTCCGCGCCCTCCGCTGCGGTGCCAGCGCACGAGGCGGTCGCCGCGGGCCAGCTGGGCGACGAACTCCATGGTGGCCGTCCCGTCGTCGACGACCACGATGTCCCTGGCCCGTGCGAGTGTCAGCAGCAGCTGCACGTAGCGGGAGAACGGGTCGCCGATGACGATCCGCGGGGCCCTGCGCAAGGCGCCGGCCAGCGAGCCCAGCGCCTTCAGCGGTGCGGCGGCGCCGCCGCGCGCCTCCTGCCAGTCGACGGGGTAGCCCTCGTCGAGGGCGAGCGCGGCCATCCGACGCAGCTGCCCCCGCGACATGGGGTCGACGGGCGGCAGCACGACGATCCGCAGCCCGGGCCCGGGCCCGCCGACCGGCTCGCGGGTCCCGGCGGCGCCCCCGGCCCGGCCGGCCCCGGCGGGGCGGCGCGGGGTGCCGCGCGTGGGCTGGGGCGGGACCGTGCTGAGCAGGCCCGGGCACCCGGCAGCCCCCGCGTACGCCCACTCCAGGACGTTGAGGAGCTGAACCGGGCTCTCCACGAGAGCCAGGGTGGGGGCAGGTGAGGTCACCGCGTTCTCCTCGTCGTCGGCAGGGGCCGGCCGGTCCGGGGCGTCCGTCAGACCGCTGCGGGCATGCGGTCGCCGCCCTCGGAGACCGTCCCGGCGACCCGGCGCAGCTTCTTCATCGGGCCGAGCTCGCTCTCGTACACCTTCTTGACGCCGTCACCGAGCGCGGTCTCGATCGTGCGGATGTCGCGCACCAGGCGCTGCAGACCGCCGGGCTCGACGGACGCCGCCTGGTCCGATCCCCACATCGCGCGGTCGAGCGTGATGTGGCGCTCGACGAAGACCGCGCCGAGGGCGACGGCGGCGAGCGTGGTCTGCAGACCCGTCTCGTGGCCGCTGTAGCCGATCGGGACGTTGGGGTACTCCTCTCGCAGGGTGTTGATCACCCGGAGGTTGAGCTCCTCGGCCTTCGCCGGGTAGGTCGAAGTGGCGTGGCAGAGCAGGATGTTGTCGCTGCCCAGCACCTCCACCGCGTGCCGGATCTGCTTCGGCGTGGACATTCCGGTGGAGAGGATGACCGTCTTGCCGGTGGCGCGCAGGGCGCGCAGCAGCTCGTCGTCGGTGAGCGAGGCGGAGGCGACCTTGTGCGCCGGTACGTCGAACTTCTCCAGGAAGGCGACGGCCTCGGTGTCCCACGGGGACGCGAACCAGTCGATGCCGCGCTTGGCGCAGTGCTCGTCGATCGCGCGGTACTCGTCCTCGCCGAACTCGACGCGGTGGCGGTAGTCGATGTACGTCATCCGGCCCCAGGGGGTGTCGCGCTCGATGTCCCACTGGTCGCGGGGGGTGCAGATCTCGGGCGTCCGCTTCTGGAACTTGACCGCGTCGCAGCCTGCTTCGGCGGCCGCGTCGATGAGCGCGAAGGCGTTCTCGAGGTCGCCGTTGTGGTTGATGCCGATCTCGCCCGTGATGTAGACGGAGTGGCCGGGGCCGGCGGTGCGGGAACCGAGCGTGCGCAGGCGGGAGGAGGTGCTCATGGAGGGTGCTGTCCTTCGCTGGGGGCGTGGGGTGTGCAGGGGACCTGAGGGGTTGGAGCGGTGGTGTGCGGTGTCGTCGAGGGGACGCGGGACACCGCCGGGGGGACGTGGGGGATCCAGGAGGGGCGGGGTGTCGAGGAGGGGCGCGAGCGCCCGGGCTCGCGCCAGGTCGTGCGGGTCGTCGATCTCCAGCACGCGGGCCGGATCGGCCGGTACGAGGGCGGTCCGGCCGAAGAAGCGGTGACGTGCCTCGCGGAACCCGGCCGCGTCCATGGCGTACGCGGCGCCGGTCTCCAGGAAGTCCTGGGGCCGGTCCTGCCGGCGCGGCCGGAAGGACTGGTCGTGGTTGACGCCGTAGCCGCCTTCGGCGGCAGGGGCGGTGCCGGTGCCGGAGGCGTCCGGTGCGGATCCGGGTGCGGCGTCCGTGCCGGCGGATGCCCGACCGGCAGCCGTGGTGACGGGATCCCCCGTCTCGGCGGCGCCCGCGCGCCAGACGAAGCCGTGGAACGGCGCCGCCGTCACCGCCGTTTCCGCTCCGCCCCCGGTCACTGCGGACGCCACTCCGTCGACGTCCTCCGGGGTCAGGAACGGGCTTGTGCACTGCACCAGCAGGACGACATCCACCCGCACCCCGTGGAGCGCCTCGTACGCGTCCATCGCGTGCAGGACGGCGGATTCGCTGGTGGCGGTGTCGCCTGCGATGCCACCGGGACGAGGTACCACTTCGGCCCCCGCGTCCCGGGCGGCGGCCGCGATCGCGGCGTCGTCCGTGGAGACGGCGACGGCGGTGACCAGGCGCGCCGCGCGGCAGGCGTACACCGCGCGGGCCACCAGTGGGACGCCGCCCACGGGGGCGAGGTTCTTGGCGGGGACGCCCTTGGATCCGCCGCGGGCGGGGATCACGGCGAGGACCGTGCGTACGTCGGTGGTGCTCACAGTTCTCCCATCCGGCGGATGACGGGGGCCACGCGCTGGACGCCGTGCCGGTACGCGCCACGGGCCGCGTCACGCAGCGCCGAGCGGACCCAGCGGCGTACACCGGAGGCTTGTGACGCTGCCGGCGCGGCACCGGGCAGCGGGGCCCCGTCGGGGCCGAGGTGGTGGCGGGCGAGGATGCCGGGGAGGTATCCGGGCGCGGTGGCCAGGGTGTAGTAGGGGGCGGGCGACGGGAGTTGCGGCTGTTCGGTCAGCTCCGCGATGCGCTTGCGGGCCGCGTCGAAGGCACTCGCGTAGAGGTCGCCGCAGGGACCGTCGGCGGCGACGCCATGACGGGCGAGCCACTCGGGGTCGGCCTGTGGACGGTGGCCCTCGTCGAGCTGGTCCCAGGACGCGAGACAGCCGGAACCGAGGAAGTGGTGGTTGCCGAGCGCCTCGCGCACGCCGAGGTCGGTCAGCACGGCGGTGGGGATGCCCCGGTGCAGGGATTCCAGCGCCGCCGTCGAACTCACCGTCACCAGCAGGTCGGTGCGGTCGAGGACGTCGCCCATGTGCCCGTAGACCAGGCGGCAGTTGTCGGGCAGCCCGCCCTGGATCCGGTCGGCGAGCCGCTGGTACGGCAGCTCCTCCAAATGCGTGGTGTGCTCACCCGGCTTGCTGCGCAGCTTGACCAGGACCTCCCGCCGCGAATGCAGCCTGGCGTGCTGGACGGCGCGGCGCAGCAGATAGCCGCGGTCCGCGCGGCTCTCCGGCACCGACGGCTGGGCCGCGAAGACGACGGTCTCCGCGCCGTCGGGGCGCTCCTCGTACGGCGCGCCGCCGAGGAACGGCAGGGCGGTCTCGACGACGCTTGCGGCGTCGGCGCCCACCCCCTCGTACACCGTGCGGAAGCGCTCGGCGTCGTGACGCGAGTTGGCGAGGACGAGGTCGGCGCCGTGGCGGAGCAGAAGCCCGTCGGCGAGCTTTTCGTATACGACTCCGACGTATCCGGTGACGAGTACGGGGCGGGCGGCGGCGGCCGGCCAGAGCCGGCGCAGGCCGTGCAGCATCGCCTGTACGGCGCCGCCGACGAGCGCGAGCACGACCACGTCGTACGGCTCGTTCCTCATTTCCTGAAGGAACTCCGCGCTGGTCACCTCGCTCAACCGGTCGGCTTTTACACCGACTTCGCCGAGCTGGCGCGCGGTGGGGGTGGCCCGGCCGCGAAGCAGAAATCCGGTGAGGTGGAGTTCGGGGGCGAGGCGGTGCGCGGTGAGTGCGCCCCATTTCCATCGCGTATCGGAATCCGCGAGTACGGCGACCCGCAGGTTCCTCTTGGTACTTACTGGCACGACGCCGACGCTATGCAGGCGTTCCGCTTGACGGCCCAACTCGTCCGCAACAGCTGGTTAACAGCCTGTCGCTGAAATGCGAATGTGGCGTGGAATGAGGCAGGTTAACGGTCTCGCCATTCTTCGTTCATCCACTGTCCGCGTGCGGGCCAGAATGGATGCCGGGACAAGTCCTAAGGTCACCCGGGTGGTTAAGCTCTCCGTCGTCGTGCCGTTCTTCAACGTGCAGACATACGCTCCCGACACCCTCAGAAGCCTCCGTGCGAATGCGCGAGAGGATTTCGAATTCATTCTCGTCGACGACTGTTCGTCCGACGGGACGCCGGAGCTGCTCGAACGCGCAGCCCGCGAGCTGCCGGGAGCGGTCGTGCTCAGACATGAGCAGAACGGCGGGCTGGCCACCGCGCGCAACACCGGGCTCGACGCGGCGCACGGCGAGTACCTCACCTTCCTGGACGGCGACGACTGGCTGGCGCCCGGCCACTACGCCCGGGTGCTCGCCGCCATCGAGGCGCTGGGCTGCGACTTCGTCCGTACCGACCATGTCCAGTGCACGGCTCGCGCCCGTACGGTCCATCGCGTCCCGCACGGTCTGCAGGGCGAGGTCTCCTCGCCGCGCGACGCGATCCTGCCCGCCGACCGGTCCACGTCGGTCGACTATCCGTACGCCTGGGCCGGGGTCTACCACCGCCGGCTCGCCGACCGCGGACTGCTGCATTTCACGGACGGGCTGCGGACCGCGGAGGACCGGCCGTGGATCTGGCGGCTGCACCGGGAGGCCGAGACATTCGCCGCCGTGGGGCTGCCGGGGATCTTCTACCGGCGGGGGGTCGCGACCTCACTCACACAGATCGGCGATGTGCGTCAGCTCGACTTCATCCGGGCATTCGACCAGGTCCTGGAGGAAACCGCCCGGGACCGGGATGCGGAAACGCTCCTGCCGAAAGCCGTGCGCACGTACTGCGCGATCATTTCCCACCACGTGGGATCCGCTGAAAGGTTCGAACCAGCCGTGGCCCGAAAACTGCGCTCCATGAGCGCGGCCGCTCTCAAGCGAATGCCGCAGAATGTCCTGGACGACGCGCTCGATTCCATGGATGTCCGCCGGGCCGCCCGGCTGCGAAGGCTCAGGCGGCGCCCGGTCGCCGCGGGGGTGGCCGCCTGATGCCGGGCCACGTCCGCACCACTCAGATCTTCCTGGCCTCCACGCTGTACGGGACGGCCACGATCGCCGCGGCGATCGACGCGGGCTGCTTCCGCCCCGCCGACCGCCGGCTGCTGCTCGTCAGCAACAACGCCGCCACCCCCGAGACGACGCCCGGCCTCGACGAGATGCCGGGCTTCGCGCTGCTGCGCGGCCGGTTCGACGGCGTGCTGTCGTGGAACGAGACGATCGCCCCCTTCCACCCGGGCAGTTGGGCCCCGCGCCCGGAGGACGCGCCGCTGTGGGAGCGGCAGTTGCGGCAGGTGTGGGAGCTGGGTGACGACCGGGTCGAGCTGATCGTCGAGTCGTTGCAGGTCAGCCCGGCGCTGTCGGTGGTCCAGCTGTTCCCGGGCGCGCCCGTGGAGGTCTACGCCGACGGCCTGATGAGCTACGGCCCGACCCGTAACAAGCTCGATCCGCTGATCGGTACCCGCGTCCGCGGACTCCTCCACCTGGACCTGGTGCCGGGGCTGAGGCCCCTGCTGCTGAGCGAGTTCGGTGTCGAGCCCCGGCTGGTGCCCACGGACGCGTTCACCAAGGTCCTCGCCGAGCTGGCCGGGACCGAAGCGGCATCCGCGCCGGGCCCGGCGGAACCCCCCGCCCTGCTCCTCGGGCAGTACCTCTCCGCCCTCTCCCTGCTCACCCCGCAGGAAGAGGAGGAACTGCACGTCCGGATGGTCCGCGGCGCGCACGCCCTCGGCCACCACCACCTGGTCTTCAAGCCCCACCCCAGCGCGCCCGCCCGTTGGTCGCGCCTGGTCGAGGAGGAGGCCGAGCGGCTCGGTGCCGAACTGACCGTGGTCGACAGCCCGGTCCTCGCCGAGGTGCTCTACCAGCGGCTGCGCCCGGCCCTGGTGGCCGGCTGCTTCTCCACGGGGCTGTTCACGGCCGCCATGCTGTACGGCATCCCGGTCGCCCGGACGGGTACGGAACCACTGCTCGACCGCCTCGCCCCGTACCAGAACAGCAACCGCGTACCGCTGACCATCGTGGACGCGCTGCTGCCCGACCTCTCCGACGAGCCGGCCCTCTCCGGCTGGGTGCCACCGACCGGGGAGCAGGTGCGCGAATCTCTGACCGGGCTGGTCACAGCCGTCGGATTCGCCATGCAGCCGCAGATTCTGGCCGGGCTCAGGCCGGCTGCCGAGCACTATCTCGCCCGCCATCTCGACGCGCACACCTGGCGTTACTTCAAGCGGCGCCGGCTGACCTCGCTCGGCCTGCCCGGCGCGGTCCCCGCACAGCTCGCGTTCATCCCGCGCAGCCCGGCGGTGCGGCGCGTGGTCCGCCGGGCCCGGCACCTCAAGCGGGCCGCGCTCGGATGACCTCGACTCCCACAGCCGCGTCCGGCACCCGCCACGCGGACCCGCTCCCGCGGCCGGCGGCCCGCGTGGCACGGGCCGGACCCCCGCCCAGGCTACGCGCCCTCGACGGACTGCGGCTGCTGGCCGCCCTGATGGTCGCCGCCTACCACCTCGGCGGCCGGGGCGGAGAGATCAGCAAGGCCTGGGGCACCTCGCCCGGCCTGCAGTTCCCGACCGCCTCCCCCTGGTTCGCGTACGGCTGCCTCGGGGTCCAGATCTTCTTCGTGATCAGCGGCTTCGTCATCTGTATGAGCGCCTGGGGGCGGCCGCTGCGGGCCTTCTTCGTGTCACGCGTGGCCCGGCTCTTCCCCGCGTACTGGGCGGCGATCGCGCTGGTGACACTCGTTTTCGCGCTGCCCTGGGTGGCGTACCGGACGGTGTCGCCCTCAAATTTCCTGCTCAACCTCACCATGCTCCAGCAACCACTCGGCGCCGAGAGGGTGCTCGGTGTCTGCTGGACTCTCTGGGCGGAGCTGCGCTTCTACGCCCTCTTCGCGCTCTTCGTCGTTCTGCCGGGCGGTGGCCGGCAGCGGATCCTGCTCTTCTGCGCGGTGTGGACGCTCGCCGCGGCGGTCGCCGACGCGGCGGACAGCCACCTGCTCGACCTCGTCCTGATGCCGGAGTACGCGCCGTTCTTCGTCGGCGGCATCGGTCTCTACCTGGTCCACCGCGACCGGCGGGACGTACTCGCCTGGGGTGTCACCGGCGCCGGCTGGCTGCTCGGCCAGCACTACGCCGTCGCCACGCTGTGGCACGCCCCCGACCCGCGGTTCTTCTCGTACCGCAGCGCGTCTGTGATCGTCGCCGTCGTCACCGCGGGCTTCGTCGCCGTGGCGCTGATCGCCGCCGGCCGCCTGGCGTGGGTGAACTGGCGGTGGCTGACGGTCGCCGGCGCGCTGACGTACCCCTTCTACCTGGTCCACGAGCATCTGGGCTGGGTGGCGGTCGGGCTGCTGCACCGCCACCTCGGCCTGCCCTCGTACGCGAGCCTGGTGGGCACGATCGCGCTGATGCTGCTGCTGGCGTGGCTGCTGCACCGCTGGGTGGAGCGGCCGCTCACCCCGCTGCTGAAGCGGTCCCTGAGCAGGGCTGGTGCTCAGGTCACACGCTGCTGACGGAGAGCTTCGCCGCGAAGCCGAGGAACAGCGCACCCGCCGCGGTCGTCGCACCCGCCGAAAGCCGCTTGCGGCGGCGGA
Organism: Streptomyces sp. NPDC051219; assembly: GCF_040682335.1. Classification (NCBI taxonomy): domain Bacteria; kingdom Bacillati; phylum Actinomycetota; class Actinomycetes; order Kitasatosporales; family Streptomycetaceae; genus Streptomyces; species Streptomyces sp. NPDC051219. Next base: position 231,053 of record NZ_JBFBAS010000004.1, on the reverse strand, counting down.
ACGCGGCCGACAGTCGGGTGCCGCCGAAGATCAGGGCCGAGAGGTAGAGAACGCTGGCCGCCTGGGCGAGCGCGCCGAGGAGCACGAAGGACAGCGCGGGATGGGCGTAGCCGGGGTCCACGAACTGTACGAAGAACGAGATGAAGAAGAGGATCGCCTTCGGATTGAGCAGGCTGATCACCAGGGCCCGGCGGAACGGCCGTTCGGCACCGGGCGCGGCCGGTTCAGCGGCTGCGGCCCCGGCGCTCCGCTCGTGGCGCGAACGCCACAGCGACCAGGCGGCGCGCAGCATGCCGATGGCGAGCCAGGTGAGATAGCCGGCGCCCGCGTACTTCACGATGCCGAACAGCAGGGTATTGGCCTGGAGCAGCGAGGCCACTCCCGCGGCGGAGAGCACCATCAGCACCGCGTCGCCGCACCAGACTCCGGCCGCCGCACGATAGCCCGTACGCACACCGCGCCTGGCGGCGACGGAGAGCACGTACAAGGAGTTCGGGCCCGGCAGCAGAATGATCAGGACGAGGCCCACGAGATACGTCGGAAGATCGGTGACACCCAGCATGCAGCGGAGTGTCGCACGTGGGTGCGACACTCCGTTCTCGTGTCCTGCATGTAAGACGGCTCAGCCTGGACGCACATGTCTTCTGATCTTCTGAGCCTGGGTCAGAACGCGTCGGACGGCACGTACGTCCCCCACACCTCGCGCAGCGCGTTGCACACCTCGCCGACGGTGGCCCGCGACCGCAGCGCGTCCTTCATCGGGTACAGCACGTTGTCCGTGCCTTCCGCAGCCTTCTTCAGCGCGGCGAGGGCTGCGTCCACCGCCGCCTGGTCCCGCTCGGCCCGCAGCTTGGCGAGGCGCTCCGCCTGCTGGGCCTCGATGGCCGGGTCGACGCGCAGCGGTTCGTACGGCTCCTCGGCGTCGAGCTGGAAGCGGTTGACGCCGACGACCACGCGGTCGCCGCTGTCGGTCTCCTGTGCGATGCGGTACGCGCTGCGCTCGATCTCGCTCTTCTGGAAGCCGCGCTCGATGGCGTTGACCGCGCCTCCCATGTCCTCGACCTTGGTCATCAGCTCGACGGCGGCGGCCTCGACGTCGTCCGTCATCTTCTCCACGACGTACGAACCGGCGAACGGGTCCACGGTCGCGGTGACGTCCGTCTCGTACGCCAGCACCTGCTGGGTGCGCAGGGCCAGACGCGCCGACTTGTCGGTCGGCAGCGCAATCGCCTCGTCGAAGGAGTTGGTGTGCAGCGACTGGGTGCCGCCGAGGACCGCGGCCAGACCCTGCACGGCCACGCGTACCAGGTTGACCTCGGGCTGCTGGGCGGTCAGCTGCACACCCGCGGTCTGGGTGTGGAAGCGCAGCATCCACGACTTGGGGTTCTTCGCGCCGAACTCGTCCCGCATGACACGGGCCCAGATGCGCCGGGCCGCGCGGAACTTGGCCACCTCTTCGAGGATCGTCGTCCGCGAGACGAAGAAGAAGGAGAGGCGGGGCGCGAAGTCGTCCACGTCCATCCCCGCCGCCACGGCGGTACGGACGTACTCGATGCCGTCGGCGAGCGTGAAGGCGATCTCCTGCGCGGGCGAGGCACCGGCTTCGGCCATGTGGTAGCCGGAGATCGAGATGGTGTTCCACTTCGGGATCTCGGCCTTGCAGTACTTGAAGATGTCGGCGATCAGCCGCAGCGAGGGCTTCGGCGGGAAGATGTATGTGCCACGCGCGATGTACTCCTTGAGCACGTCGTTCTGGATGGTGCCCGTCAGCCGGTCCGCAGGCACCCCCTGCTCCTCGCCGACCAGCTGGTACATCAGCAGCAGCAGCGCGGCCGGGGCGTTGATCGTCATCGACGTCGAGACCTTGTCCAGCGGGATCCCGCCGAACAGCACCCGCATGTCGTCGATCGAGTCGATGGCCACGCCGACCTTGCCGACCTCACCGCTCGCGATCGGCGCGTCGCTGTCGTGGCCCATCTGGGTGGGCAGGTCGAACGCCACGGACAGCCCCATGGTGCCGTTCGCGATCAGCTGCTTGTAGCGGGCATTGGACTCAACGGCAGTACCGAATCCGGCGTACTGACGCATCGTCCAGGGACGCCCCGTGTACATCGACGGGTACACACCCCGCGTGAAAGGAAAAGCACCGGGCTCACCCAGCTTCTCGGCCGGGTCCCAGCCACCGAGCACATCCGGCCCGTACACGGGCTCAATGGGGAGACCGCTCTCAGTGAATCGACCATTGCCCGGCTCGCGCGCCATTTGCTGTGCCTCCATCGACCTGCTGAAGCTACTGACTGGTACGACATCTTCGCGACGGACTGTAGTGGCGCCCACGCTGCGGGTGGAGAGCCGCTCGCTGGGACCTTGCTCACAGAATGCGCCGCAGTTCGCAACCAAGCACCCGCGGGAAGCATCCATTAGGTACACACACCATCACCGGGGGGCATACATGTACCGCACGACCGTCATAAGAAGAGCACTCATGGCGGCCGTGGCCGTGGCTTTCGCGGCCGGGTGTACGGCCCAGGCCGCGGGGACCACCGGCATTGCCACCCCGCCCTCGGCACCGACGGGGGGCGCCCCGGGGTCTCCCTCCGCGGACAGCAAGCCCTCCGAGCCCGCCACGTCCCCCTCCCCGACGGTTTCCGAGTCCCCGGGCTCGCCGGGGAAGGTGCTGATGGCAGAGGGGACGGAGAACGAGCAGGTCCGTGAGCTGCAGGCGCGGCTGAAGCAGCTCGACCACTTCAAGCGCAGCCCCACCGCCTTCTACGGCTCGATGACCACGGCCGCGGTCAAGGGGTTCCAGGAGCAGAGGAGCCTTGCGACCAGCGGCACGGTCGACGAGACCACGTGGGAGCAACTGGTCGCCATGACGAGGAAGCCGACGGGGAGTGAGCTGCGCCCGCCGACCACGTACGAGCTCGACACCCCGGACCAGCGGTGCATGACGGGGCGGGTGATGTGCATCAGCAAGGAGAGCCGGACCCTGGCATGGATGGTCGACGGCAAGGTCGTCTCGGCGATGGACGTGCGCTTCGGCTCCGAGAACACCCCGACCCGCGAGGGAACGTTCAGCGTCGGCTGGAAGGCCCGGAAGTGGGACTCGACGATCTACCACACCCCCATGCCGTACGCGATGTTCTTCAGCGGCGGCCAGGCGGTCCACTACTCGTCCGACTTCGCGGCCCGCGGCTACAGCGGTGCTTCGCACGGCTGCGTGAACGTCCGGGACGAGAGGAAGCTCTCGGCGCTGTTCGACGAGGTGAAGGTCGGCGACAAGGTCGTCGTGTACTGGTAGGTGAGAGGGCGCGGGCGGGACCGGGGGAACGTGTCCCGCCCGCGCCGATGCGCAGAGCCGTAGGTACGGGGGGAACCCCGGCTCATGCGCGGCCGATGACCAGTCGGCTCACTTGTTACTGCGTCACTGGCTCAAAAAGTGTTACAGCGCCCTGTCCAGCGGGGACGAAGTCGAGCGGAGGCGCCGGTGCCATGCCGGCGTCGGGGTCGGGGTTCGGCTTGCCCGCGTCGTCACCGTCGCCGTTTCCACTGCCTCCGTCACCACCGCCGCCGTCCTGGTCGCCGCTCTTCCCGTCGCCGGCGTCGCCCGTGCCGGTATCGAGCAGACGCTTGCAGAACCGCTCCACCCGGTGGGCGCCGCCGGCGTCTTCCGACAGGCGTCGCCGACGGTCCTCGGCCAGCCCCCGGCCGCTGCGGTAGTCGCGGCAGGCCTGAATCAGCCACTTGCGATTCCGCTCGGCGCTGTCCTCCCGCGCGGTGCCGCCCTCGGGCGCAGTGGTGCTTCCGGTGCCGTCCGACGGGTCCGGGGAAGTTGCCGGAGTGCCGGGGCCCTGTGTGGCGCCGTCCGGGGTGGCGGGACCGCTCGTCGCGGGTGCGGGGTCGCTGGGGACCGTCGTCCCGGGGGCGTGCGACATCCGCGTCTCCGGCTCGCCCACAGCGGAGACGGAGACCGCCGGCTCCGGCCGGGCACGGTCACCGAACGGAGTGGGCAGCACTCCGGTACCGGCCGCGACCGCCACACTGCCCAGAGCGCAGCAGGCCAGTGCGGCGGCAAGGCCGAAATTCACCGGGCGTCCCCAGCGCACGTGGCGACGGGGACGAGCGGTCGGGCCGGGGCCGGGCGCGGGCGTCAGGCGGACCGCCATCGGGGTGTCGTCGCCGAGCGGCGCACGCGTGCGGGCGCCGCTCGCCTCGCGGAAAGCCGCCAGCGCCGCCTCTTCACCCGGGAGTCCCGCGGCCCCGTTCTCCGAGACCTTGGCGGCGCGGTTGAGGTGGTCCGAGAGCCGCTCGGCATCCGCGCGCACCTGATCGTCAGCGCTCTCGACCGGTTCGCCGCGCAGCAACCGCTCCGCCGCTCTCCTGTCAAGCCACTTGTAGCGCTCGTCCGCCATCACATGTCCTTCTGCGTCCGCAGACGCGAATGCGTCACACCGGCCGGGGCGACAGCGCCCCGTCGCGGCGCTCGCTGCGGCGGCATGCCTCTCAGCTCCCCGGAGCGGTCGTTGCCGTCGGTCACGTCATCTGTGCCCTCCGCGCCCAGCAGCTCGGCCAGCCGCTTCAGCCCACGGTGGGCGGCCGTCCGTACCGCACCCGGACGCTTGCCCAGGGCTTTGGCGGCGCTCTTCGCGTCGAGTCCGACGACCACCCGGAGGACGACCGCCTCGGCCTGGTCCTGTGGCAGCTGGGCGATCAGCGCGAGCGTATCGCCCGTCGCGAGCGACTCCATCGCCTCACCCGCGGTGTCCGCGTCGGCGGGCTTGGTGGTCAGTTCCGTCTCGTCGCCGCCGACCGCGGGGCGCCTGCCCCGCATCCGTATGTGGTCGAGGGCGCGATTGCGCGCTATTCGCGCGGCCCAACCCCGGAAGCGGTCCGCGTCACCGCTGAACCGGCCGAGGTCCCGCGCTATCTGAAGCCACGCCTCCGAGGCGACGTCCTCGGCCTCGGCGTCGCCGACGAGTGTCCGTACGTATCCCAGTAGCCGCGGGTGCACGGCGCGGTACACAGTCCGGAACGCATTCTCGTCGCCGTCCTGTGCCGCGAGCACCGCGGTGGTCAGCTCCGCGTCGTCCCCCAGCACCGTCTCTACCCGTCCCACTGTCTTGTTCGCAGCTGGTCACTGCCGCGCCACACTGCGCGAACCTGCACGCTACGGCCTCTCACCTGCCCGCGTCCATGTGTTGTACAACAAGCAACCATCCACGAAGCCAACGGGGTGTGACAGAAAACGCACTCATGGCGCTGTTACGAGTACGGGCGCGTCGCACGAGCCCGTTGCGGACGACGGCCGGGGCCTCTCCTGTGGGGGGTGGCGGCCCCGGTCGTCCTTCCGGCCGCCGCCCGCGCCTCCGGGCGGGGGCGCGGGCCTGGGCCTTCACCGGGCCCACCTGTCTCAGCGCCGGGCGCGGGCGCGCCGCGACACGGCCGCGCGCAGGACGCGCCGCCCCTCCGTCGACAGGTCGAGCGCCTTGCGCAGCCCGGCCCCCTTGCCTTCGGCGAGTGCCTCCAGGATCTGCGTCTGCCGACGCAGCTCGCCTGCCGTGAGCGGGCTGACTCCGTCCGTGCCGCCGTCGAGCCGCCGGTGGATCTCCAGTGCCGCGTCCGAGCAGGCACCGGCCCACGCGCGCAGCTCCGCAGCGCAGTACGCCGAGGGAGCCCGGGCGGCCATGTCCGCCAGCAGCCCGGTCAGCTCCTCGGCGGCCCCGGCGGACTCGGCGGCCCCGGCGGTCGTTTCGGTGGCGGCGGAGGTGCCGTTCGCCACCGCAGCTCTCGCCGCCGCCACCCGCATCTTCCACTCGGCACCGCTGTCGGCGCCGGCCCACAGCGGCCGCAGCAGCCCCGGATCGGACGCCTCCCCGTCCTCCAGCAGGGCGAGGCAACGATCAATACAGGCCACCGCGCTTGCGGCCAGGCCCCTTTCATCGGCTCGCCCGAGCAGTTCCACCAGGCTCACGACGCCTCCCGAGGCACGGCCCGCACGTATTGCGAACCCTCTGCCTCCGTCTGCGTGCAGGGGCGAAATTGCGTCACAGTCCCAGCCGGTCCAGGAAGCAGGCGAACAGCTCTTCGGCGAGCGGATCCGCTTCGGCGGTCAGTGCCTCGAGCAACGGCCCGGACGGTACGGTCCGACCGGTCTCGGCCGCCCACTCGACCGCCTTGCGTGCAGCCTCCGGCGCCTCCAGGAACAGGTCTTCGAGCACCAGCCCGTCCGCGCTCAGATAACGGGCCATCGCGGCGCGCCCCAGGCATGCGAACCACGAGCCCCCGACCGGTGCGGCCGCCTCCACGACGACACACTCGCTGCCCATGACGAACGCGAAAAGAGCGGGCGTGCCGGTGTCCCTGGCCACTCCACGGGCAAGCGCGCCCATGTCCCCGACCTCGGGCTCACTTGGGTGCTCCCACACCTGCCATCCGTCGTCCCGCTCCTCACGGAGCTCCAGCCCCGCCCTTACCTCGGCCAGTGCCGCCAGCTCGGCGAGCGGACGGTCACTACGGCCCACGACGAAATACCCCCAGAACCCCATGGGCTCGAATCCACCACATCCGTACGGCGGTCCGCCACCGGAACACCGAATCGGATGAACTTCGGCCCCGGCCGCAGCACCGGTCAGCCGAGCTTTTCCGCGAGTGCCCTGAACTGCGTCCATTCCAGTGCGGGGTCACGCGGGTCCCACAGCTTCTGCGCCACCGCCCGCAGCGGCAGCCGGATGCCCTGGGCCACCTGCTCCTCGGTCTGCGCGTTAGCGAGGTCGCACCAGACGGCCAGCCTGCCGCCCAGGATCTGGCCCGAGTAGCGCTGCGGCACCGCCTGGCTGCCGCGCAGCACCAGCGGGGTCCACTGCTCGTAGATCCGCCGGCCGTCCGGGTAGGTGAACTCGTTGGGCTCGCCGAGGACGTAGTACAGGTACTCGTCATTGAGGTTGACCACCTTGCGGCCCTCCGCCAGGTACTCCACCGGCTCCCGGGCGCCCAGCTCCTTGCCCGTCCAGTACTCGACCTCGATGTCCTTGTCCGCGGTCACCACCCCGCCGCGGAAGAAGCCGTCGTTCCACGCCTTCGGCTGCTTGCCGAGCGGCCGCACGACGGCTGCCCGGTCGTTCAGCCAGCCCGTCGCCAGGTCCTGGACCCGCGCGTTCGCGCCGTACTTCTGCCGGGCCGCCGCGGCGAGCTGCGGATAGGAGGCCTCGGGGTCGTCCCGGACCAGGGCCTGGTACTCGTCGGCGCCGAGGTGGAAGAACGCGCCTGGGAACAGCTGGGAGTACTCGCGGAGCAGGTCGTCCACGATCTTCGCGGAACCGGGCTGGGCGATGTCGACAGCACCGCGTGTGGGCACTCCGCGCGCGTCCTTCAGCTGGAGCGAGGGGTGCTCCCGCAGGACCGCGCCGAGATGTCCGGGAGAGTCGATCTCGGGGACGACGGTGATGTGCAGCCGCGCGGCGAGCGCCAGGATGCGGCGTACCTCGGCCTTGGTCAGATGCTGCTCGGAGACGATCTCGGGGTGCGACGAGGACTCGATGCGGAAGCCCTGGTCGTCGGAGAAGTGCAGGCCGAGCTGGTTGAGCTTGAGGTCGGCCATCTCGCGGAGCCGGTCCTCGATCCACGCCGCGTCGAAGTGCTTGCGCGCGATGTCGACATTCAGCCCGCGCTGCGGGCGGTCCGGCCGGTCCTGCACGACGCCCTCGGGCATCTGCCCGTCGGCGCGCACCGACTGCTTCAGCGTGCGGGTGCCGTAGAAGACCCCGGCTTCGTCGGACCCGGTGATCCGCACCCGCCGGTCTGTCGTGGTGAGGGTGTACGACTCGGCGGCGGCCTGCCCGCCCTTCGGCTTGGGCGTGAGTGCGAGCTCGACGTCGCCGGCCCGGGCGGCCACACCGCTCGCGTAGCGGAGCTTCAGCTCGTGGGACAGGAGCTTGGCTTCGTCCGAAAGCGCCTCGCTGCCCTTGGCGACGAGCACCCGCGCGGTGGGCGCGGGCTTCCAGCCGGGGCCCCGGGCAGGTTCATGCGTTCGGACGAACGGAATGGTGCGGGGTGCTGTGGACAGCGGATAGGCCGTGGGGCTGGGCGCGGCCGGTGCCTCCGGCGCGGCCACGGTGGCGGGGGGTCTGCCGTTCGCCCCCGTGGCGCCGCCTCCCCCCGCTCCCTCGGGCCAGACGGCCACAGCGACCGAGACCGAGAGAGCGACGGCACCGGCGACCAGCCCACCTGCGGTCAGCGCACCGCGCGAATTCCACATCAGCCACTTACCTCCCACAAGGGATGAAAAGGACCAAGCATCCCATAAACCGTCTACATCAGGTTCTCAAACTCTCCCTTCCGGGTGAAATTCGCGCATCCGTCGGACAGGTCCCCCTGCCCGTCGATAACGTTTGAGGCACATCCCACCCATCCTTCCCAGGAGCCCACGCTGCCTCCCTCCTCTCAGGGTCGGCACAGCCTCGACCATGCCGCCATACCGGTCCAGAGCCGCGGCGACTCGCCCGACACCCGGACCGCCGGAGAAGAGTCCGTCGGCCGGCCCGACGCACTCGTCCGCTTCAACACCGCGTCCGGCGGCGCCGCCGAGGCCGCCCTCCTGGCCTGCTGCGGCAGCCACCGCTGGGCGCTCCGGCTGGCCGCACACCGCCCCTACCCCGATGTCGCCGCGCTGCTCGCGGCCGCCGACGAGGCCAGCTACGACCTCTCCGCCGCCGATCTGGCAGAAGCGCTGTCCGGCGAGGCCTCCGCCGACCTGCACCACAGCGCCCCGCAGGCCGCGCACACCGCGCTGCGGGCTGCCCACGCGGCGTACGAGAGCCGCTTCGGCCACGCGTTCGTGATCTGCCTCGACGCCGTACGCCCGACGGAGCAGCTCGACCAGCTGCTGGCCGGAATCCGCTCCCGGCTGGCCAACGAGCGGGACGAGGAGCGGGCGGTCACGGCCGACGAACTGCGCCGGCTGGCCCGCGGCCGCCTCGCCCGCCTGGTGGGAGATCGCCCGGAATCTTAGGATTCGGGCCGTCGCGATAGCCCATCGGTGCCTGTTTGATTGCTTGTTTGATCACACCTGAGGACCCCGGGCGAGCGAACCGACAAAGCGTCGCTACGATGGCCAGGGCCGGTGGACCGTACCCGGCCGGGCCTGGTCGACAACAGAAGCCGGCAGGCCCTGATCCCCGCTCCCGGAGGGTTCTTCCGTGCCGGCTGGAACGCTGTACCGCGGCCGGGAAGGTATGTGGTCCTGGGTGGCTCATCGAGTCACCGGCGTCCTCATCTTCTTCTTCCTGTTCGTACACGTCCTCGACACCGCTCTCGTCCGCGTCTCCCCCGAGGCGTACGACGACGTCGTGGCGACCTACAAAAACCCGCTCGTCGCGCTGCTGGAGTACGGCCTCGTCGCCGCAATCCTCTTCCACGCGCTCAACGGTCTGCGTGTCATCGCTGTGGACTTCTGGTCCAAGGGCCCCCGCTACCAGAAGCAGATGTTCTGGACCGTGATGGGCATCTGGGTCGTGCTGATGGCCGGGGCGCTCTACCCCGTGCTCGGGCACGCCGCACAAGAAGTATTCGGGAGCTGAGGCAGATGTCCGCTGACACCTCTTCTTCGATCGGGTCGGTCGAGGGCGTGAGTCCTTACGACGTCGACAACCCGGCTCCGGTCATCGACCCGCCGCGCAAGCGCACCGGGAAGACGCCCAAGTCGCCCCGCGGCAACTTCGAGATGGCCGCGTGGCTCTTCATGCGCCTGTCCGGCATCGTGCTCGTCGTCCTCGTCATCGGCCACCTGCTGATCCAGCTCGTGCTCGACGGCGGCGTCTCCAAGATCGGCTTCGCCTTCGTGGCCGGCCGCTGGGCCTCGCCGTTCTGGCAGACGTGGGACCTGCTCATGCTGTGGCTCGCGATGCTGCATGGCGCCAACGGCCTCCGCACGGTCATCAACGACTACGCGGAGCGTGCCAACACGCGCCTCTGGCTGAAGGGCCTGCTCTACACCGCCACGGTGTTCACCATCCTTCTGGGCACGCTGGTGATCTTCACCTTCGACCCGAACATCCGCTAGAGCCCGGGGCTGAGGCTGAACCCATGAAGATCCACAAGTACGACACCGTCATCGTCGGAGCCGGCGGAGCCGGCATGCGCGCGGCCATCGAGTCGACGAAGCGCAGCCGCACCGCCGTGCTGACGAAGCTCTACCCGACCCGCTCCCACACGGGCGCGGCGCAGGGCGGCATGGCCGCCGCGCTCGCGAACGTGGAAGAGGACAACTGGGAGTGGCACACCTTCGACACGGTCAAGGGCGGCGACTACCTGGTCGACCAGGACGCCGCCGAGATCCTGGCGAAGGAGGCCATCGACGCGGTCCTCGACCTCGAGAAGATGGGCCTGCCGTTCAACCGCACGCCGAACGGCACCATCGACCAGCGCCGCTTCGGCGGCCACTCCCGTAACCACGGCGAGGCCCCGGTCCGCCGGTCCTGCTACGCGTCGGACCGCACCGGCCACATGATCCTCCAGACGCTGTACCAGAACTGCGTCAAGGAGGGCGTGGAGTTCTACAACGAGTTCTACGTCCTGGACCTGCTGCTCCAGGACGTAGACGGGGTGAAGAAGTCCGCGGGCGTCGTCGCGTACGAGCTGGCCACCGGCGAGATCCACGTCTTCCAGGCGAAGGCCGTCATCTTCGCCTCGGGCGGCACCGGCAAGTTCTTCAAGGTGACGTCCAACGCGCACACCCTGACCGGTGACGGCCAGGCCGCCGCCTACCGCCGCGGACTGCCGCTGGAGGACATGGAGTTCTTCCAGTTCCACCCGACGGGCATCTGGCGCATGGGCATCCTGCTGACGGAGGGCGCCCGTGGTGAGGGCGGCATCCTCCGCAACAAGGACGGCGAGCGCTTCATGGAGAAGTACGCGCCGGTCATGAAGGACCTCGCGTCCCGTGACGTCGTCTCGCGCTCCATCTACACGGAGATCCGCGAGGGCCGCGGCTGCGGTCCCGAGGGCGACCACGTCTTCCTGGACCTCACGCACCTGCCGCCGGAGCAGCTCGACGCCAAGCTCCCGGACATCACCGAGTTCGCGCGTACGTACCTGGGCATCGAGCCGTACACTGACCCGATCCCGATCCAGCCGACCGCGCACTACGCCATGGGCGGCATCCCGACCAACGTCCAGGCCGAGGTACTCGCCGACAACACGACGGTGGTCCCGGGCCTCTACGCGGCGGGCGAGGTGGCCTGCGTCTCGGTGCACGGCGCCAACCGACTGGGCACCAACTCGCTGCTGGACATCAACGTCTTCGGGCGCCGTGCCGGTATCGCCGCGGCCGAGTACTCGGCGAAGGCCGACTACGTCGAGCTCCCGGAGAACCCGGCGCAGCTCGTCATCGACCAGGTCGAGCGCCTGCGCTCCTCCACCGGCACCGAGCGGGTCGCGGAGCTGCGTCGCGAGCTGCAGGAGACCATGGACGCCAACGTCATGGTGTTCCGCACGGAGCAGACGATCAAGACGGCGGTCGAGAAGATCGGCGAGCTGCGCGAGCGCTACCTGAACGTGTCCATCCAGGACAAGGGCAAGCGGTTCAACACGGACCTGCTGGAGGCCATCGAGCTGGGCAACCTGCTCGACCTGGCCGAGGTCATGGCCGTGTCCGCCCTGGCGCGCAAAGAGTCCCGCGGCGGTCACTACCGCGAGGACTTCCCGAACCGCGACGACGTCAACTTCATGCGCCACACCATGGCGTACCGCGAGGTCGGCGACGACGGCACCGAGACCATCCGTCTCGACTACAAGCCGGTCGTCCAGACCCGCTACCAGCCGATGGAGCGTAAGTACTGATGGCTACCCCGACCCTGGACAAGGCCGAGGCCGCCTCGGCCGCTTCCCCTTACATCACGGTCACGTTCCGGATCCGCCGCTTCAACCCGGAGATCTCGGACGAGGCGACCTGGCAGGACTTCCAGATCGAGATCGACCCGAAGGAGCGCGTGCTCGACGGTCTCCACAAGATCAAGTGGGACCTGGACGGCACGCTCACCTTCCGCCGCTCGTGCGCGCACGGCATCTGCGGCTCCGACGCGATCCGGATCAACGGCAAGAACAGGCTCGCCTGCAAGACGCTGATCAAGGACATCAACCCGGAGAAGCCGATCACGATCGAGGCCATAAAGGGCCTCACGGTCCTCAAGGACCTCGTGGTCGACATGGACCCGTTCTTCCAGGCCTACCGTGACGTCATGCCCTTCCTCATCACGTCGGGCAACGAGCCGACCCGCGAGCGCCTGCAGACGCCCGAGGAACGCGAGCGCTTCGACGACACCACCAAGTGCATCCTGTGCGCCGCGTGCACGTCCTCGTGCCCGGTGTTCTGGAACGACGGCCAGTACTTCGGCCCGGCGGCGATCGTCAACGCGCACCGCTTCATCTTCGACTCGCGTGATGAAGGCGGCGAGCAGCGCCTGGAGATCCTCAACGACAAGGACGGCGTCTGGCGCTGCCGCACGACGTTCAACTGCACGGACGCCTGCCCGCGCGGTATCGAGGTAACGAAGGCGATCCAGGAAGTAAAGCGCGCGCTGATCACGCGCCGCTTCTGACTCCCCTTCCGACTCCCCGAGTCGTACATGTACGAGGGCCCCGCCCCGGGTTGCGCACCGGGGGCGGGGCCCTCGCGCGTGCGGCGAGACGCGGGAGTCGCCGAGCTGCCCGACAGGGGCATGCTGGCTCAACCGCCCATGCCGATGCCGTGTCAGGCACCGATTGCCCTGCCGGAGCCTCAGTTACCGGCGGGAACATCTTTCCCCCGCGGATCTCGCTGCCCCACTATGGGGCTCTTGTTTCCTGCTGGTAACACCGGCGGGTTTCCGATGGCAGGCGGGCCGGTCGCGCCGTTCTCGAACAAGGAGTCGACAGGTTGTCAGAGCTCCACCACGTCGTTCCGATTCCCGCGGACGAGAGTGCTGTCTACAGCGCCCTGCCGGACGCGGCGCTCACCGAGCGCATCCGCGCCGGCGCCCCGACCGCATATCCGGCCACCCAGGAGCTCAAACGCCGCCACATGCCGGCGGTCCTCACCTACGCGCTGCTCTGCGGACGCAACCCGCTCGCCGGGAACCAGCTCGCCGTACAGGCCTTCGACCTCGCCGCCCAGGAGGCGTGCCGGGGCATCGAGCCCCAGGGGAACTGGCGCCACCACCTGCTGACGCTCGTTCAGCGGGTGGGCCTCACGTGGGCCGCGGGCAGTCGGCGGGCCCGGCTGAAACCCGAGTTCGTCGCCTGGATCGAGGAGACCGCCCCTTTCACCGCACCGGATCTGCCCGAGACCCGGCTCGAGTCGACGTCCGCCATTCTCACCGGCTTCTACCGGCTGCCGGAACTGACGCGGGGCATCCTCTGGTACGCGGTGGTGGACGAGGAGCCGGACGCCACGGTCGCTGCTTACGCCGGCATCCGTCCGAACATGATTCCCGAACTGCGGACCAAGGCGCAGGACGCCATGCGTCAGGCTTGTATCCAGGCATATCTGGAGCGCGCCGAGGACAGAAAGTGCCTGGGATTCCGCCGCATCATCGAGGCGGCGGCGCGGCCGGGGGACCGTCGGCACAGCGAGGATCTGGCTCTCCATCTCGAAGAGTGCACCAGCTGCGCGCTGCTCGTCGCCGAGCTCGGGCGAATGACCGACAATCCCCGGGTCGTGATCGCCGAGGGCCTGCTGCGGTGGGGCGGAGCTGCCTACGCGGCTCGCGGTCCCGTGAGCGACCTGCTCGACGCCATACCGGTCCAGCGCGACGGGTCGGAGCCCACGGCCGCCATGCCGGCGCTCGCCGGCTCCCCGAAGCCGCCGCAGAGCGGAGGAACGCGGTGGAAGGGCGCGAGGCGGCCGTCCCGGCTCACCGTCCTCGTCGCGGTGGCGGTCGCGGCCGCCGTCGTCCTCGCCGGCACCCTGCTGGCGACCGCTTCCGAGGACTCCGATCCGGCCCGCGAGCGCGACCGTGCGGAGAACCCCCCGCCGAGGGACGCCGTGCCCCCCGTCGCCGTCCCCGCGCCATCGGCGAGCCTCGGCGGAGAGCCGTCGCACAAGCCCTCCCCGAGTCCCAGCACCTCGGCCCCCGCCACATCGGTCCCCGTTCCCCAACCCCCGGCGGCTCCCGCTCCGTCGAAGAGCGTTCCGCACCGGCCGGTGCCCCTCGTCCCGGGCGGCGGCTACACCAGGGTCGTCAACGCGGATTCCGGACTGTGCCTGGACATCGAGAACGGCGTGATGGCGAACCGCACCGACGTCGTCATCGCCCCCTGCAACGGTGCGCTGACCCAGCAGTGGAGTCTGGACTCCATCGGCCTCCTGCGCAGCAACGCGGACCGCGACTACTGCCTGGACTCGCGCGGCAACACCGACCGGGGCGCCGGCATCTGGTCCTGCGCCTCCGTCAACGGCAAGAACGCCCTCAATCTGCTCTTCACCGTTGACGGGGCGGGCGCCATCCGCCCACAGGTCGCGCCGGACTTCGCCCTTGAACCCCTGGGGAGCTCTGCGGGCAGCTCCCTCGGCTTCGACCCGGCCGACGGAGACAGCGACCAGCGCTGGACCGCCGGCGCCTCCCCCGAGAACGCGTAGCGTCCGACGAGCACCTGACGATCAGCGGCCGAGCCGATTGCGCCGAGGAGTCACAGCTGACTGAGGATCGTGAGGTACTGGTCGTGCGGGGTCATCAGGATGCTGCCCGACCCCAGGTGGATCTTGTACGTGTGCAACTCGCCCCGCACGTGCAGGAACCGGCCCTCGACCGTGCACCGGTCCGCTGTCGCGAGCCGCGGCACGAGCCTGGCGAGGAGTGCGCGGCGGGTCTCGGCGCTCAGGTTCAGCTCGCCGAAGCCGTAAGACGTCCAGTACTCGCGGAAGCGGCCGCCGGGGCCACCGTCCTGCCATGTCGGGTCGTTGCCCACGCTGGCCACGCCCCACGAACAGGTCGACGTCCCGCAGGACTTCGCTGAGGACGAGCTCCGGTATGTCCGCGAGCGGGAGCGGATCGACCGGGTTATGGCCGTCCCGCAGCCACAATGCTTCGACGACGAGGGCCGGCTGTGGGCGGCCGCCATGTTCGGCGGCGTGCACTGCTACGACCCCGACGGCACGCTGATCGGCCGGCTGCGCACGCCAGAGGCGGCGTCGAACATCGCGTTCGGCGGCCCGAAGAACAACCGCCTGTTCATCACGGCGACGACGACTCTGTAATCGCTGGTGATGTCGGTGACGGGGGCGCCGCGGATCCGGCGACGCGCGCGCTGAACGCAACTCCCCAACCTGACCCGCCCATTCGCTTGAACATGTTCAAAAACAGGTCTAGATTCATCCGTGCCAGCCTTTTGAACACGTTCAAGGAGGGGTGGGGTATGGACCTCACTGTTGTCGCGTACGCCGTCTACCTGCTCATCAGCGTCGGTCTCACCGTCTGGGTGGCGCGCACGCTCAGCCGCAACGGGCGCATATTCATCGCCGATGTGCTGCACGGGGACGAGAAGCTCGCCGACGCCGTCAACCACCTTCTGGTGGTCGGCTTCTACCTCGTCAACCTCGGCTTCGTCGCGCTGTACCTCAAGGCGGCCGATGCGGTGGAGGACGCCCGCGGGCTCTTCGAGGCGCTCTCGGTCAAGATCGGTGTCGTCCTGCTCGTCCTCGGCGTGATGCACCTCGGCAACGTCTGGGTCCTGAACAAGATCCGCCGGCGTGGAGTCATGGAGCGCGAGCAGGTCCCGCCGGTCGGCCCGCAGGGCTGGACGGGCCCGGGGCAGGCCCCCGGTCCCTGGACCGCACCCGCCGCCGGTCCCGCCGGAGCGTGAGCACGATGGGCATCCCGGTCCGGACACTGACCGTCCTGTACGACGCCCGGTGCTCCCTCTGCGTCCATCTGCGGAACTGGCTGCTGCGGCAGCGGCAGCTCGTACGACTGGATATGGTGCCCGCCGGGTCGGACGAGGCGCGGCGGAGGTATCCGCACCTCAACCACGCCCGCACGCTGCGGGAAATCACCGTGATCGGCGACCGCGGCCAGATCTACGCCGGGCCTGCGGCCTGGATCGTCTGCCTCTGGGCACTGGCCGAGCACCGGCCGAAGGCCCACTGGCTCGCCACCCCGGCCGGCCTGCCCTTCGTCCGGGGCACGATGCTCGCGGCGGCGAAGTACCGGCAGTCGACGGGGGCGGCCGTCGGGACGCCCTGCGACGACCAGTGCGCCGTACCCCGTTAGGCTCGGACACCGTGACTGAAGCGAAGGCCCCCAAGAGCGAGCAGACCCGGACGCTCATCCTCGAAACCGCGCTCCGGCTCTTCCAGGAGCGCGGTTACGACAAGACCACGATGCGGGCCATCGCCAAGGAGGCCGGGGTCTCGGTGGGGAACGCCTACTACTACTTCGCCTCCAAGGAACACCTCGTCCAGGGCTTCTACGACCGGATCGGCGCCGAACACCAGGCGGCGGTCCGGTTCGTGCTGGACCGGGAGACCGATCTGGAGGCCCGGCTCGCCGGAGTGCTGACGGCGTGGCTGGACATCGCGGCGCCGTACCACGAGTTCGCGGCCCAGTTCTTCAAGAACGCGGCCGACCCGGAGAGCCCCCTCAGTCCTTTCTCCCCGGAGTCGGAACACGCGCGCGAGGGGGCCATCGCGATCCACCGGGAAGTGCTGGCCGGCTCCAGGGCCAAGGTCGCGGAGGAGCTCCGCGACATCCTCCCCGAGCTGATGTGGCTGTCCCAGATGGGACTGGTCCTGTACTGGGTCTTCGACCGCTCGGAGGGCCGCGAGCGCAGCCGGTGGCTCGCCGAGCGCGGCGCGCGGCTCACCACCCGCGGCGTCGCGCTCGCCCGTTTCCGTGTGCTGCGGCCGCTCGTACGCGAGGTGCACGAGCTGTTCACGGACTTCCTGCCTGGGATGGCGGAGACGGTGGCTGCCCGCAAGAAGCCGTGAGGCCCTGTGGTCGGCCGACGGCCTCAACTCGCGGCCTCACTCGCGACCTCGGCCCACGGCGTCCGCCCCGGCGTCCGCGAGCACCATGTCGTGCACGAGAGGTTCCTCGCCGATCATGACGTGGGCGGCCTGCGGCTCGAAGTTCTGCGCCCTCACGGCCAGGAGGTACGAGCCGGCCGCCGGGGCGGACAGGATGTACGAACCGTCCGCCAGAGTGCCCACCCGGTCCAGCTGCCGGCCTCCCGGCGAGACCAGGGTGACGGCCGCGTCCGGGACCGGCTCGCCCTCGGACGTCCGTACGTAACCGTGCACGGCGGAGGCGGCAGCCTCCCGCGCCGCCCCAACGCGCGCCGTCTCGTCCCGCACCGACGATTCCCGGGCCAGAGCCTCGGCCGGCGCCTCCGCGGCCTGCTCGCGCGGCTCCACGGCAAGGTGCGGCAGCCGGTCGTCGAGCCGGCCGGGCAGCCACCAGTTGGACCGCCCGAGAAGATGCATCACCGCCGGTACCAGCGCCATACGCAGGATGAAGGCGTCAAGTGCGACGGCTGCCGCCAGGCCGATGCCCGCCATCGCGGCCTCCATGTCACCGCTCAGCACGAAGGCGGTGAAGACGCAGACCATGATCAGCGCCGCGCAGTTGATGACCCGGCTCGACTCGGCAAGGCCGACCCGCACGGCTCGGGCGTTGTCCTTGGTGTGCACCCACTCCTCGTGCATCCGGCTGACCAGGAACACCTGGTAGTCCGTCGAGAGGCCGAAGAGCAGCGACAGCATGATCACCGGCAGGAAGGAGGTGATCGGGCCCTCCTTGCCGATCCCCAGCGCCTCCGCGCCCCAGCCCCACTGGAAGACCGCGACGAGAACTCCGAAGGAGGCGGCCGCGGCGATCAGGTTCATCACGGCGGCGGTCAGCGGGACGACCAGACTGCGGAAGGCGATCAGCAGCAGGACGAAACCCAGGCCGATGATCGTGGCGACGAAGAGCGGGAGCCGGTCGCCGGTGACCGACGCGAAGTCCTTGAAGACCGCGGTGACTCCGCCGACGTGGACCTCGACCCCGGCCTCCGGAATCAGCTCGCCGCGCAGCGTGTCGATCAGTTCGTCCGTCTCCACCGACTGCGGCGAGGTGGTGGGCACGACCTGGACGACCGTGACCCCGCTGCCGGGCGCGGAGGGCATCGCGATGACCTGGGCGACGCCCCCGGTCGTCCTCACCTCTTCCACCAGCCCGGCCAGCGCCGCCTGTTCGGCGGCGCCGGGGGTCTCCGCGACGAGCTGCAGGGGGCCGTTGAATCCCGGTCCGAAGCCCTCCGCCAGCAGGTCGTACGCCTGTCGGGTGGTGGTCGACTCCTTGTGGTTGCCCTGGTCGGTGGCGCCGAGCCGCAGCGACAGCACGGGAATCGCGAGCGCCGCCATCACCACGACCGCGACCAGCGCGACGGACCGCGGGCGCCGCTGGACGGCGGCCGCCCAGCGGGCCGCGGCACCGCTGGACTCCTCCGGCTCCGGGCCCGTCGCGGCCAGCCTGCGCCGCTGACGCCGGCTGAGCACGCGCATCCCGAGGACGCCGAGCAGCGCGGGCAGCAGGGTGACCGCGGCCAGGACGCTCAGCACGACGGTCAGCGAGGTCGCGATCACGACACCGTCGAGGAAACGAAGCCGCATCACGAGCATGCCCGCGAGGGCGATGCACACCGTGCCGCCCGCGAACAGCACGGCGCGCCCGGAGGTGTTGAGCGCCAGGACGGCCGCATCCTGCGGCGCGGTGCCGCGCAGGACCGCCCGCCGGTGCCGGGTGACGATGAACAGCGCGTAGTCGATACCGACCCCAAGCCCGATCAGCGAGCCGAGCAGAGGCGCCACTTCAGGCACGTCGGTGACATGACTGAGCAGCGATGTAGACAGCATCCCGGTGCCCACGCCGAAGACCGCGACGACGATGGGCAGCAGCATCGAGAAGACCGAGCCGAAGGCGAGGAAGAGGACGACGGCCGCGGCGAGGATGCCCACCGCCTCGGCGATCCCGGTCGGCGGCTCCTGGACCCGGGTGATCGCCTGGCCGCCGAGCTCGACCTGGAGCCCGGCGCGCCCGGCACTCTGCGCCGTGTCGACGACGTCTTCGACGAGCGCCTTCGGTACGGCGTTCGCCTGCTCGGCGAAGGTGACCGTGGCGTACGCGATCCGCCCGTCCTCGCTGATCTGTCCCGCACCGGCCTCGTCGTACGGACTCGCCACCTCGCCGACGCCGTCGAACCCGGCGATCTGCCGCAGGGCGGGCGCGATCCGCTCGCGTACGGCCGGATCCCTGACCGTGCTGCCCTCTCCCACCCGCCACACCACGGTGTCGGTGTCGCCGGAGCGCTCCGGGAAGGCTGCCGCCATGCGGTCGTACGCCTCGGTCGAGTCGGTGTCCGGAAGGCTGAAGACGTTCGAGTAGTTGGTGCCGGCCGCGCTGCCCGCCGTACCGAGCCCGAAGAGCACGCCCACCCACAACACCAGGACCACCAGCCGGTGCTGATAGCACCACCGTGCCAAAGCCGCCACGATTCCTGCCCCTTCATCGGTCTGTTTCCCCGGGTCCGCGATCCCAGAATCGGCGGCGGAGCCGGCCCGGGGCGTCACACGGCCATGACTCTCAGGGAACTCCAAGACAGCGAGAGGCAGTTCGTACGGTCGCCGCACGGATACTGAGTGGCATGGCGGACATGACCGAAGCAGCCGCGACCGTGCTGGTCGTCGAGGACGAGCCGAGCATCGCCGACGTCCTCACCATCGCCCTGCGCTACCACCGTTTCGAGGTGACGACGGCCGGGAGCGTACGGCAGGCCACCGCGCTGGCCCGGCAGACGCGTCCCGACGCCGCGCTCCTCGATGTGATGCTCCCGGACGGCGACGGGCGGTCACTCGGCCGCGAACTGCGCGCCATACGGCCGGAGATGGCCATCGTCTTCCTCACCGCCCGTGACGCTCCGGCCGAGATCGTCGGAGGCCTCGGCCTCGGCGACGACTACATCACCAAGCCGTTCAACATCGACGAGGTGGTCGCCCGGCTGCGGGCGGTGCTGCGCCGCACCAAGCCCGCCGACGTCCTTCCGGTGCGCGCCCCGCTGCGGTACGGCGACCTGGAGTTGGACGAGGCGACGTACACGGTGCGCCGGGCGGGGCGGCCGGTGGACCTCACCCCCACCGAGTACGCGCTGCTGCGCTTCCTGGTCCGCAATGCCGGGACCGTCGTCACCAAGGAGCAACTGCTGCGCCACGTCTGGCAGTACGAGCACGAGGCCGAGTCGACGGTTGTGGAGACCTACATCAGCTATCTGCGCCGCAAGCTCGATCCGCTGGGCCCGCCCCTGATCACGACCCGGCGGGGCGTCGGGTACGGGCTGGCACCGGTATGAGGCGCCGGCACCGGGGACCGGCGTCGCTGCGCTTCAAGCTCACCGTCACCAATGTGGTGCTCCTCGCCGTCGCCGTGAGTGTCGCGATCTGCGTCAGCCTCGTCGGTATGCGCCACTACCTGCTCTCCGCGGTCGACACCGAGCTGCTCACCTCTCGGGAGGGCCTCCAGCAGGCCGGCCTCGATCTGAAGGAGATCGAGTCGCTGAGCGCGCTGGCGTCCGTACGTGACCGGCTCGCCCCCGACCGTGGGGGCGCGAGCACGCTGCCGAGCCCTGAGACCGTGTTCGTGGCGGTCGGCGACGGCGGCGGGGCGATGGACCTGGCGGGCTTCGCGCCCAGCGAACGGCAGCGCGCTCTCGCCCGCTCTGTCGAGGACCCCGCGGCGCTCGCCGCGTCGGCCGAGGCGCACGACATCCGGTTGCGCGGCGATTCGTACCGCGCGGTCGGGGCGACGCTCGACGACGGCACCACCGTCCTGATGGCGACCTCCACCGAGGCGGTGCACGCCAGCCTGCGGAAGGCGCTCCGGCTCGATGTGACGTTCGGGGTGGTCCTGCTCGGGCTGCTCGGGGTGATGACGATGATCGGCGCGCAGCACCGGCTGCGCCCGCTGGAGGACATGGTCGAGACCGCGTCCGCGATCGCGGACGGCGACCTGACCCGGCGGGTGCCGCCCAGCCGGCGTACCGCGGCCGAGGTCGACCAGCTCCGGGTCGCCCTCAACACGATGCTGCAGCAGGTCGAGTCCGCGTACGTCACACGTGAGCGCAGCGCGGCGCAGCTGCGACGCTTCGTCGCCGATGCCTCGCACGAGCTGCGTACCCCTCTCTCGGCGATCCGCGGTTATCTGCAGCTGGCCGACAAGGGCATGTTGCGTGATCCGGCCGAGCGAGCCCGCGCCCAGCGCCGGATGAACGCCGAGACCGACCGGATGAGCCGGCTGGTCGACGAGCTGCTGATCCTCGCCCGGCTCGACCAGCGGCCGGAACTGCGCCTTCGCGAGGTGGATCTGAGCCGGCTGGTGCGGGACGCGGCGGAGGATCTGCGGGCCCAGCAGCCGGAGCGTCCGGTGGGCGTCTCGGCCGACGGCGTCATGGTGGTACGGGCCGACGAGGCGGGGTTGCGGCAGGTCCTCGGCAATCTGCTGGGCAATATCCGGGTCCACACACCGGCCGGTGCCGCTGTCCGGGTGGAGCTGAGCCGCACCGGCACCAGGGTGCGGCTGCGGGTCGCGGACGAGGGCCCCGGCCTGTGCGAGGAGGACGCTGCCCGGATCTTCGACCGCTTCTTCCGTACGGGCGGCGCGGCCGGCAGCGGCCTCGGGCTGGCCATCGTGCAGGGCGTGGTGGAGGCGCACGGCGGCGGAGTGGCGGTGGAGACGGCTCCGGGAAAGGGACTGGCGGTGACGGTCAGCCTGCCGTCCGGCTGACCGTCTACGGCGGGGCTCGGTCAGGCGCGCCGTGAGGCGAGCTGTACGACCGTGATGTCGGAGGGCGCCCCGACCCGTACCGGCGGCCCCCACGCGCCGGCACCCCGCGAGACGTACAGCTGGGTGTCGCCGTACCGCTCCAGGCCGGCGAGCGTCGGATTGGCCTGGTCCGCGATGAGGTTGCCGGGCCACATCTGGCCGCCGTGGGTGTGTCCGGAGAGCTGGAGGTCGACCCCGTACTTCACCGCGTCGTGGATGACGACCGGCTGGTGCGCCAGGAGTACGGCCGCCCGGCCGCGGTCCCGGTCGCCGAGGGCGCGGACGAAGTCGGGACCGTCTCCCTCGCTCTCGCCCGCGATGTCGTTGACGCCCGCGAGATCGAATCCGGGCAGCTCGGTACGGGCGTTCTCCAGCGGGCGCATGCCCAGCTCGCGCACATGATCGATCCATGCCTGAGCGCCTGAGAAGTACTCGTGGTTGCCGGTCACGAAATACGTACCGTGGCGCGACCGGAGCCGGGCGAGCGGCTCGGCGGCGGACCCCAGGTCGGCGACGCTGCCGTCGACGAGGTCGCCGACGACGGCGACCAGATCGGGCTGGGTGGAGTTGATCGTGTCGACGATCCGCTGGGTGTGGGCGCGGCCGAGAACAGGCCCGAGGTGGATGTCGCTGACGACGGCGATCCGGAAACCGTGAGCACCGCGCGGGAGCTTGGCCAGCGGTACGGTGACCCGCTTGACGCGCGGTCCGCGCAGCACGCCGTACGTCCCGTACCCGACGGTGCCTGCCGCGACGGCGACCGCGGCACCCGCGACGGTCCGGGCCACGAAGAGCCGACGGCTGACGTCCGACGATGTTCCGGCCCCGGCGACGGCCGTCCCTGCGGGCGGCGTTGCCGGGCCTGCGGACGGCGGCGCCCCCGACGGCCGGCCCGTTCCGGCACGGTCCCGTCCGGCGGGAGCGGCGTGGTCCGCGGCAGTGGCACGGGCGGCGGTGGCGGTCGTCGAGCCGCCGCCCCCGGCCGGTACCGGCTCGTTCTCCGTCGCGGGTGCGGATGCGGCTCCGGGCCCGTCTGCTGCCCCGGACCGGGGCCCGGCGGCGCCTGCCGCCGGCTCCTTCCGGGCAGCCCTGCGCACCAGCAGATGCCGGAGCAGCGGCCGTACCGCCTCGCCGGCCAGCACCGCCAGGGTCAGATACAGCAGTACCGCCAGCCAGAGGTAACCGGGCCAGGCCAGTACCTGCTGCAGCCAGAAGGGGGCGCCGGCGCGCGCGCCCACCATCGCGCCCACGGTCAGCAGGGGCAGGACCCACACCGCGACCGTTCCGGCGCGGCGGGCCGCGCCGCCGGGTGCGGTGGTGTCACGGACGAGCCGCACCCACAGGTAGCGGTGGACGAGCACCAGCAGGGCCAGGACGGTGGCCGCGACCACCACGAACAGGGCAACGGTCATCAGGGGCGGCCGGCTTCGCGTCGGAGGGCACGCAGGCCGCGCAACCCGATGACTCCTACACCCGTCCCAAGAAGCAAGGACGTGATGGCGAGCAGCAGGTGCACCCAGAAGTATCCGGTCGGGTCACCCGCGTCGTCGAAGGCCAGACCGCTTCCGTCCGCCCACAGGTTCTTGATGAAAGTGACCCAGATGACCCAGCTCCACACCCCGAAGGCGAGCAGGAACCAGGAGAGGGGACGACTCAGCTTCATACGCTCAGTATCGTCGCCTTCCCCTGATCGGCCGCGCCGGGGTGGGCTGTCCCGGCGGCTGTCCCGGCGGGTCAAGCCACCGGTGTCCCCATCACGGTTCGTACCAGGTACGTTCTCGTCCGTGCCTGCCCTCAAAAAAATGACCGCCCCTGCGGTGACGGTCCTTTCCGCCGTGCTGCTGCCCACCTTGATCGCCGCACCCGCGCTCGCCGACGGGAAGGCCGACTCGAAACACCGCCAGCAGCCGAACCCGCCGGCCGTGATGTCCTCGGTCGGCGGCGCTCAGCTCGGCGAGCCGGGTACGCAGGTGAAGCTGGGTCCGGGGGCGCCCGTCCTGCCCATGGAGCTGAGCGGCCGTTCCTGGATCGTGGCGGACGCGGAGTCGGGCGAGGTGCTCGCCGCGCACAACGCGCACTGGCAATTGCCGCCCGCCTCCACCATGAAGATGCTCTTCGCGGACACGCTGCTGCCGCGGATGCCCAAGACCGAGACCCACTTGGTGACCGACGAGGAGCTCGCCGGCGTCGGCGCGGGCAGCAGCCTGGTGGGCATCAAGGAGGACCACACCTACACGGTGCACGACCTGTGGCTCGGCGTGTTCCTGCGCTCCGGCAACGACGCCGTGCATGTGCTGTCCGCGATGAACGGCGGGATGTCCAAGACCGTCGAGGACATGCAGAACCACGCGGAGGAGCTGCAGGCCCTCGACACGCGTGTGGTCTCGCCCGACGGTTACGACGCGCCCGGCCAGGTCAGCAGCGCGTACGACCTGACCCTGATCGCCCGCTCCGGCCTGCAGAAGAAGGACTTCCGCGAGTACTGCGCGACGGCGTCCGCCACCTTCCCCGGCGAGCAGGAGGAGGGGAAGAAGCGGTCGACGTTCGAGATCCAGAACACCAACCGCCTGCTGACTGGTGCGTACGGGCTCGACCCGTACAAGGGCATCGCGGGCGTGAAGAACGGCAGCACCACCAACGCCGGCTCCACCTTCACCGGCGTGGCGCAGCGCGGCGACCGGGTACTGCTGGTGACGGTGATGAACCCCGAGGCGAAGGAGCTGAACGCGGTCTACAACGAGACCGCGGCGCTGCTCGACTGGGGCTTCGCGGCCGCCGGCAAGGTCACCCCGGTCGGTGAGCTGGTCCCGCCCAGGACCGCGGAAGCCGCGGGCGCGTCGAAGGGCGCACCCCCGATCAAGCCGGCCGGCACGGCCCCGGCTCAGGTCACGGTCGGCTCGAAGAGCGGTTCGGCCGAGGGTGGGTTCGGTGTCGCGCTCGCGATCACGGGCGGGGTTCTGGTCGTGCTGGTCGGTGGGGTGTACCTGGGGAACCGGCGCTGGCCGTTGCGTCTTCCGCGGCGCTGACTTCAACCTCCGCCTCGGCCTTGGCCATGTCCTCGGCCGTCCGCTTCGACTGCGTCGCCGTCCAGGCGGCGCAGTACAGCAGCAGTTTCGCGGTGAAGTTGATCCACAGCAGCAGCGCGATCGGGACCCCGAAGGCGCCGTACATGCTCCGCGACGCGACGCCACTGATGTAGCTGCTGAGCAGCACCTTCAGTAGTTCGAAGCCGATCGCTCCCATCAGTCCGGCAACGATCAGCCGGTGGCGCGGCGGCTCCACCCCTGGCAGCAGCGTCAGTACGTACAGCAGGACCAGGAAGTCGGCCAGCACCGCCACCGCGAAGACCGCGACCTGCAGGAGGAACCCCCCGGGGCCGTTCTCCGAGATGCCCAGCCGGTCGGCGCTCCAGCCGATGGCCGACGACGCGACGCCGGAGGCGACGAGCGAGAGGAGGCCGGCGGCCCCCAGCCCGAGCAGGACCACGCCGTCCATCGCCTTGCGCAGGACCGGGTTGCCCTCGTCCTCGTCGTCCTTGCCCCAGACGGCCCGCAGGCAGTCCCGCATCGAGCCGACCCAGCCGATGCCCATGAACAGCAACAGGGCACCCGCGACGACGCCGATCGTTCCGGCGTTGGCCACCAGCCTCTCGAGGTCGAGCTGGTCGGAGATGCCCGGAACCTGCTCGGCGACACCGTTCTCCAGCTTCTTCAGCCTGTCGGGGGTGAGGAAGGCGGCGCCGATGGCCGCGGCCACCGTGATCAGGGGGAAGACCGCGAGGAAGCTGATGAAGGTGATCGCCGCGGCCAGCCGGGTCCAGTGGGCACGGTCGAGCGTCTCGTAGGAGCGCCAGGCGTGAGTCCGCATCAGTTTCTCCAGGAGCGGCCCCACGACCGGCAGTTTCTTCAGCCATTCCATGGGGTGCCTCTACCCCGAACGGTGCCGGTCACAGGTCCGCGACCGCGAGTCCGTACATCGCCATCCAGACGAGCCCGATGACGGCCAGCGGCCGGTCGCGCAGGACCACGTCCTCGGGGGCTCCGGCGGTGCCCCGGTCGGCGAAGACGGCATACCGCAGCACGGCGAGGATGAACGCGATCATCGACAGCTGGCGCCACGGCAGCAGGCTGCCGTTGGCGGTGCCGCCGCTCTCCAGGGCCCACAAGCAGTAGCCAAGGACTGCGACACCAGCCGCCAGCTGCCAGACGAACCGGAGGTACCCGGTGGTGTACTCGGAGAGCAGCGCGCGGGTGGCGCCCTTGCGGTCCGCCATCTGCACGGCCTCCGAGTACCGCTTGGCGGACACCATGAAGAGCGCGCCGAAGCCGGCCGTGATCAGGAACCAGCGTGACAGCGGGATGGAGAGCGCCACGCCGCCGACCATGGCGCGCATCAGGAAACCGCTGGTCACGACGGCCAGATCGACGACGAGGACGTGTTTGAGCCGGAGGCAGTAGGCGAATTGCATGGTCAGATACGCGGTGAGCAGCGCGGACGTCATCGCGTTGCAGACAACGAGTGCCGTGACGGGCACGCTCGCGGCCAGCAGCCCGCCGACGCCGTAGGCGAGCGGCACGGGGACGTGGCCGGCGGCGACCGGGCGGTGGCGCTTGACGGGGTGGGCCCGGTCGGCTTCGGCGTCACGGGCGTCGTTGACCAGGTAGACGGCGGAGGCGGCAGCCGTGAAGAGCAGGAAGACGAGGAGCAGTTGGCCGGCGGTGTGCCAGGAGCCGAGCCGGCCGGCCGCGGCGGGCGCGGCGACGACAAGGACGTTCTTCACCCACTGACGCGGCCGCGAGGTCTTCAGCACTCCCCAGGCCGTCCCCGTCCCCAGGCTCTCGGGACGCCGCGTCCGGCCGTCGAGCAGCAGGCTGCCACGTTCAGCCATCCGGGAACCTCTCCTCGCGGCCGCCGGGCTGTGGCCCGCGCATCCAGGCGGCGCCGAGCGCCGCGGTCAGGCTGCCGAGCAGCGCGCCGGCCGCGACATCCGAGGGGTAGTGCACGCCGACGACGAGTCGGGAGACACAAACCGCGGCGGCCAGCGGAGGCACCAGATGCCGCCCCGCCGGGCGCAGCGCGCCGAACGCGACCGCTGCGGCGGCGGCCGAGGTGGCGTGTGAACTGGGGAAGGAGTGCCGGCCGGCGGTACGTACGAGGGGTTCGAGGGCGGGCAGTTGCGGGCGGGGCCGCCGTACCACCCGCTTGACCGCCATGCTGGTCAGATGCGCGGCGCCGACCAGCGCCGTGCCGCGCAGCCACGATCCGCGCCGGTCACGGTCGGCGGCGGCCGCCACGAGGCCGCCGGCGAGCCACAGCGCGCCGTGTTCACCGCTCCAGGAGAGCGCGCGGGCCGCTGCCGCGACGCGGGGGTTCGTGCCGCAGTCGCGCATCGCCGACAGCAGCCGCTGGTCCAGGTCTCGCATCCGCCACCCGTGTTCCGTTTCTCCGCCCGGGCCTGCTCCGTCTGTTATGGCGATTCACGCATCATGTACTCAATCATCCCTTCTGCTGTGATGTGTTATAAATCGCCGAGTTTGAGCGATACGGTCGCCCTCATGCCCGCCGACACCACTTCCTGCGCCTCCCTCACAGGCTGGGGCCGCACCGCCCCGACCGCCGCCGCCCGGCTGGTCCGCCCCCGCAGCTATGAAGAGGCGGTGACCGCGGTACTCACCTGCGGCGCCCGGGGCGGCATCGCCCGCGGACTGGGCCGGGCCTATGGTGACGCGGCGCAGAACGCCGGCGGATGCGTGCTCGACATGACGGGGATGGACCGGATCCGCACGATCGACGCCGAGGCGGGCGTCGTCTCCTGCGACGCCGGAGTGAGCCTGCACCGGCTGATGGAAGTCCTGCTGCCGCTGGGCTGGTTCGTGCCGGTGACGCCGGGGACCCGGTACGTCACCGTCGGCGGCGCGATCGGCGCCGACATCCACGGCAAGAACCACCACGTGTCCGGCTCCTTCGCCCGGCACGTCCTTTCGCTGGACCTGCTCACTGCCGACGGCGACGTACTGGCCGTGCCGCGCGGCACCGAACTGTTCGACGCAACCGCGGGCGGGATGGGCCTGACGGGCGTCATTCTGGGGGCCACGGTCCAGTTCCACCCGGTCGAGACGTCCCTGATGTCGGTGGACACCGAACGCGCTTCCGGCCTGGACGACTTGATGGCCCGTCTGGCCGACAGCGACAACCGCTACCGCTACTCGGTGGCATGGATCGATCTGCTGGCCCGCGGTACGTCCATGGGCCGCTCGGTGATCACACGCGGAGAGCACGCTCCGCGGGACGCACTTGCCGGTCTGGCGAAGCGCGCCCGCCGCGCGCCCCTCGCCTTCCGGCCCGGGCGGCTTCCGCCGGCGCCCGCCCTCTTTCCCGGGGGGCTGCTGGGGCGCACGTCGGTGGGCCTGTTCAACGAGTTCTGGTACCGGCGGGCGCCGAAGTCGCGTGCGGGCGAACTCAAGGCGATCCCGTCCTTCTTCCACCCCCTGGACGGCGTCCCGCACTGGAACCGGATCTACGGGCGCGGCGGCTTCGTGCAGTACCAGTTCGTCATCGGGTACGGACACGAGGACGCCCTGCACCGCGTCGTGCGGCGGATCTCCGGCCGGCGCTGCCCCTCGTTCCTGGCCGTGCTCAAGCGCTTCGGCACGGGCGACCCGGGCTGGCTCTCCTTCCCGGTGCCCGGCTGGACCCTGGCCCTGGACATTCCGGCGAACCTGCCCGCTCTCGGCCCCTTTCTCGACGAGCTGGACGAGGAGGTGGCGGCCGCCGGCGGCCGGGTGTACCTCGCGAAGGACTCCCGGCTACGGCCCGACCTGCTCGCCGCGATGTACCCGCGCGTGGACGAATTCCGCGCTCTGCGGGCCGAGCTGGACCCGGAGGGGGTCTTCATGTCCGATCTGGCCCGCCGGCTCGATCTCTAGGGCGTGTACCGACACCGTCTCGATCTCCCGCTCGGCCTCCGCCGCTCCGACTCGACCTCCGCCCTCCGACTCGACTCCTACTCGACCTCCGTCTCGCTCTCCAGGGGAGTTCACCATGAAGGACGCCTTCGGCACCCCGCAGTCCCTGCTCGTCCTCGGCGGCACGTCCGAGATCGGGCTCGCCACCGCACGTCGGCTGGTGGCCCGCCGCACCCGGACCGTCTGGCTGGCGGGCCGTCCGTCCGCAGGCCTCGAAGCGGCCGCGGAAGAGCTGCGCGACCTGGGCGCGGACGTCCGTACGGTCGCGTTCGACGCGCTGGACCCCGCCGGTCACGAGCCCCTACTGGGCAAGGTGTTCGCCGAAGGCGACATCGACATGGTGCTGCTTGCCTTCGGCATCCTCGGCGATCAGGTGCGGGACGAGAACGAGCCCCTCTCGGCGATCGCGGTCGCGCAGACCAACTACACCGGCGCGGTGTCGGCGGGCCTGGTGTGCGCCTCGGCGCTGCGCCGCCAGGGGCACGGCTCGCTGGTGGTGCTCTCGTCGGTGGCCGGCCAGCGGGCCCGGCGCGCGAACTTCATCTACGGATCGAGCAAGGCGGGCCTGGACGCCTTCGCGCAAGGGCTGGGGGACGCTCTGCACGGCACGGGGGTGCAGGTGATGGTCGTACGGCCCGGGTTCGTCCGGTCGAGGATGACCGCGGGGATGGTGGAGGCGCCGCTCGCCACGACGCCGGAGGCGGTGGCGGAGGCGATCGAGCAGGGGCTCCGGCGGCGCTCGGAGACGGTGTGGGTGCCGGGAGCGATGCGGCTGGTGATGTCGGCGCTGCGGCATATGCCGCGACCGTTGTTCCGGAAGCTGCCGGTGTGAGCCGGGTGGTAGCCGGCGTGGGGCCCGGGAGACGGGCCTTCGTGGGCGGCCCAGGAGAGGGCTCCTCGTGAACGGGCCCGGGAGAGGGGCCTGTGCGCCGGCGCGCCTGTTACGGCTGCCGGACACCGGCTACGGCTGGAGGGTCCGCTCGTCCATGTGGGGGCACTGCGCCGGCACTCCGGACGGGCCGGTGCCGAAAGGGTAGTCGCGCAGCTTGCGCCAGATCCCGTCCGTGCCCTGCTCGTACAGCGCGAAACCGTTCGACGTCCAGGACGCCTCGTAGTCGGCCAGCTCCGCGTACGCCCGGTCCATCGCCTCCTCGGCGATGCCGTGCGCGACGGTCACATGCGGGTGGTACGGGAACTGCAGCTCCCGCGGAAGCGGGCCGCCCGCGGCACGGATCTGCTTCTGCAGCCAGTCGCAGGACGAGGCGCCCTCCACGACCTGGACGTAGACCACCGGCGACAGCGGGCGGAAGGTGCCGGTCCCGGAGAGCCGCATCGTGAAGGCGCGGCCG
The DNA here is from genome assembly GCF_040682335.1 of Streptomyces sp. NPDC051219. NCBI lineage: Bacteria > Bacillati > Actinomycetota > Actinomycetes > Kitasatosporales > Streptomycetaceae > Streptomyces > Streptomyces sp. NPDC051219. The sequence goes on along the minus strand of NZ_JBFBAS010000004.1, from coordinate 200,915 downwards.
ACGGCCGCGACCTGCGCGAGGTGCGTACGGATCTCCGGGAGCGCGGATTCGTCCACCTGGGTCGGCGGGAGGAGGGTGACATGGGTGGGGATGCCGTGCGCGGCAGGGTCCCCGAAGCCCGCGCGCAGCTCCTGGAGCAGGCTGCCGTACGGCTCCGGGACCGCGATCGAAACGCCGAGCGTTACGGTCCCCACTTGCTTCTCCTCAGTGGTGTGGTGTGCGGTGCAGTGCCGTCAGTGTGGCGGTTGCACCGCCACACTGGCCAGGGTCCTCGGTCGGTGCGTGATTCGGTACGTTTCGGGGCGTGATTCAGGTCTCGCTTCCGGCTCGCGTTGCCCGTTCCCGATCAGTGCTTCGCGGGGAGGAAGCCCATCCTGTCGTAGGCCTGGGCAAGGGTCTCCGCGGCGACCGCGCGGGCCTTCTCCGCTCCCTTGGCCAGGATCGAGTCCAGCGTCTCAGGATCGTCCAGGTACTCCTGCGTGCGGGTCCTGAACGGTGTGACGAACTCGACCATCACCTCGGCGAGGTCGGTCTTCAGCGCACCGTAGCCCTTGCCGGCGTACTTCTGTTCCAGATCCGCGATTCCGGTATCGGTGAGCGTTGAGTAGATGGTGAGGAGATTGCTGACGCCCGGCTTCTGCTCGGCGTCGAAACGGATCTCGGTGCCCGTGTCCGTAACCGCGCTTTTGACCTTCTTCGCGGTCACCTTGGGCTCGTCGAGCAGGTTGATCAGGCCCTTGGGGGTCGATGCCGACTTACTCATCTTGATCGACGGGTCCTGGAGGTCGTAGATCTTCGCGACCTCCCTGACGATGTGCGGCGCCGGGATGCGGAAGGTGTCGCCGTAGCGGCTGTTGAAACGGTCCGCGAGGTCGCGGGTCAGCTCGATGTGCTGGCGCTGGTCCTCACCGACCGGGACGGAGTCGGCCTGGTACAGCAGGATGTCCGCGACCTGCAGGATCGGATACGTGAAGAGGCCGACGGTGGCGCGGTCGGCACCCTGCCTGGCGGACTTGTCCTTGAACTGGGTCATGCGGGAGGCCTCGCCGAACCCGGTGAGGCAGTTCATGATCCAGCCGAGCTGGGTGTGCTCGGGGACGTGACTCTGGATGAAGAGGGTGCACCGCTCGGGGTTCAGGCCGGCAGCGAGCAGCTGGGCCACGGCGAGCCGGGTGTTGGCACGAAGCTCCGCCGGCTCCTGCGGAACGGTGATCGCATGCAGGTCCACGACCATGTAGAACGCGTCGTGGGTCTCTTGCAGCGCCACGTACTGGCGGATCGCACCGAGGTAGTTCCCGAGGTGGAACGAACCTGCGGTGGGCTGGATACCGGAGAGCGCGCGAGGACGATCAGAGGCCATGAACTCATTCTCTCAGGTGCGGAACCGATCTCCGGCCTCCGGTGTATGAAAGGTGTGAGGACGCGGGAGGGGACGCGGGAGGGGGGCCTCATCGGTACGGATGACGCCGCGGTGATCGCGCGCGTGCGCTCGGGCGAGGCCGAGGCGTACGCGGAACTGGTGCGTGCCTATACGGGCATGGCGCTCCGGGCGGCCGTGGCGTTCGGAGCCGGTGCGGACGCGGAGGACGTGGTGCAGACGGCCTTCTTCAAGGCGTACCAGTCACTGGGGCGCTTCAGGGAGGGCGGGGCGTTTCGCCCCTGGTTGCTACGGATCGTCGTGAATGAGACGAGGAACACAGTGCGGTCGGCGGTGCGGCTGCGGACGGCGGTCGGGCGGGAGGCGGCGATGTCCGAGGCCGAGCCGCTGATACCGGAGTCGTCGGACCCGGCGGTCGCGGCGCTGGAGGAGGAGCGACGGGTGCTGCTCCTGGCCGCCCTTGACGAGCTGGGCGCGGAGCAGCGGCAGGTCGTCACCTGCCGGTATCTGCTGGAGATGGACGAGGCGGAGACGGCCGAGGCACTGGGCTGGCCGCGGGGCACGGTGAAGTCCCGGCTGAACCGGGCGCTGCGGAAGCTGGAGCGGATCCTGCCGCAGGCCGCACGGGTGGGAGGTGACGAGCGTGAGTGAGCGGGAGCGGGAGCGGGAGCCGGAGCGGGAGCGGGGGGCTGGACCGGAGCCGGGGCCTGGTGGGGCGGCGGGGGGCGGCGGGCTGCCTGCGGAGTTGCGGGCGCTCGGGCGCCGGCTGGACGTGCCCGACGTGGGCGGCGAGTCGATGGCCGAGCGGGTCCTCGCGCAGATCATCGCCGAGTCCGTCCCTGTGCCGCTGCCGGAGCCGGAGGCGGGCGCGAAGCCACCACGGCGCCGGAGGCGGGCGTGGGCGTGGGCGTGGGCCCGGCGACGGTGGCGCTCACTGACGGCCGGGCTCTGCGGGGTGCTGGCCGTGCTGGCCCTCACTCCCCCGGTACGAGCGGCGGTGGCCGACTGGTTCGATTTCGGCGGGGTCGAGGTCCGGTACGACCCGTCGGCCACTCCGGGCACGGACGACCCCGCGGTTCCCGGCTGCGATGGACTCCCGGTGCGGGAGGCCGCGCGGCGGGCGGGCTTCGAGCCGATGCTGCCGGGCCTCCTGGGGGCGCCGGACGGGGCGTCGGTGTCGCAGGACAGGAAGGTGCTGTCGCTGTGCTGGCGGACGACGTCCGGCGGAACCATCCGCGTCGACCAGTTCCCCGCGGCCATCGACCCGGCGTTCGCGAAGATGGCGCCCTACCGGCCCGAGTGGGTCTCGCCGGCCGGCGGCGGGGTGGGGCTCTGGTACCCGGAGCCCCACCTCCTCGCGTTCACCCTGCTGGACCGGACGGGCCGTCCGTACAGCCAGTCGATGCGCCCCGTCGGGCCGTCGCTGCTGTGGCAGCACAGCGAGACGCTGACGCTGAGGCTGGAGGGCGTGCCGGACAAGACACGCGCCCTCGACATCGCGGATTCTTTCGGCCGACCGGGAACCTGACGCGGCCGAGCGGTGTACCAGAAGTGACCCGGTACGGACGGTCCGTGCCGGAGGTCGTCTGGGGGACCCATGCGATTGCTACGGCGGCTTGCCGCCACCCCGGCGGCGGCTCTCGCCCTAGGCCTCGTGCTCGCGCCCGGGGCGGTGGCCGGCGGACCCACCAGCGTCATCGTCGTCTCGCCCAACAGCGGCGAGGCCACGGCGCTGTACCACAGCGCCGCTGGCTACGGGCAGTTGGAGAAGCTTCTCGGGCAGGTGGGTGAGAGCGGGCCGAGCACCCAACCGGACGAGGCCGAGGCCGCGTTGACGAAAGGCGGGCCGGCGCGTCAGCTGAACATGACCTGGCTGATCCACGACGTTTCGGTGTGGCGGGTCGACCGGGTCTTCGTGCCGAAGACCGGGCCGGTCTGGATCAACACGAGTACGACCGCGCCCCGGCTGGACGAGGGGTTCTGGCACAAGGCCGAGTCTCCGGACAAGCTGCGCGGACTGCTGCGGAGCATCGGTGTGCTGGGCGAGCTCACTGATTCGGAGCCGGGCGGCATGTTCTACCCACCCGACTTCGCCGAGGGCCGGGGGCCGACGACACACACGGAGAAATCGGAGGAGACCGCGGCCGAGGCAGCGGTGGTGACGTCCCGGGACGAGTCCGCCGAGTGGTGGTGGCTGATACCGGGGCTCGTGCTAGGACTTGCCGTCGGCGGGGGCGGTTCCGTTCTGTTCCGCCGCTGGGCGGCCCGGCCGGAGACTCCCCCGCCGGGACCGCGGCAGCAGCTGCTGGACGCGTGAGCAGCCTGTCAGTCGGTGGACAGACCCGGCGCCGGGAAGTCGGCCATCAGGGCGGCGACCTCGGCACGGATCGTGGCCAGGGCGTCCTCGTCGCCGGCGCGGGCGGCGATGACGCCCCGGTCGATCCAGTTGGCGACCGCCGGCATGTGCTCCACGCCGAGCCCGCGCGAGGTGAGCGAGGGGGTGCCGATACGGATGCCTGACGGGTCGAACGGCTTCCTGGGGTCATAGGGGACGGTGTTGTAGTTGACGACGATTCCTGCCCGGTCGAGGGCCTTGGCCGCGACCTTGCCCGGGACGTCCTTGGGAGTGAGGTCCATCAGGATCAGATGGTTGTCGGTGCCGCCCGACACCAGGTCGAAACCGCGCGCCAGCAGCGCGTCGGCAAGTGCCCTGGCATTGGCGACCACCGCGTGCGCGTAGGTACGGAAGGAGGGCTGTGCGGCCTCGTGGAGAGCCACCGCCACGGCGGCCGTGGTCTGGTTGTGCGGGCCGCCCTGGAGACCGGGGAAGACAGCCTTGTCGATGGCCTTGGCATGCTCTTCCCGGCACATGAGCATCGCGCCGCGCGGACCGCGCAGGGTCTTGTGCGTGGTGGTGGAGATGACGTCCGCGTGCGGGACCGGAGACGGGTGGGCGCCGCCCACGATCAGTCCGGCGATATGGGCGACATCGGCGACCAGCACCGCACCGGCCTCGCGGGCGATCTCCGCGAAAGCGGCGAAGTCGATGGTGCGAGGGAGGGCTGTACCACCGCAGAAGATCAGCTTCGGCCGTTCCTTGAGGGCCAGTTCGCGCACCTCGTCGAAGTCGATCAGGCCGGTGTCCTGGCGGACGCCGTACTGGACGCCGCGGAACCACTTGCCGGTCGCCGAGACGCCCCAGCCATGGGTGAGGTGACCGCCCATCGGGAGGGCCATGCCCATCACCGTGTCACCCGGATCGGCGAAGGCGAGGTAGACGGCGAGGTTGGCGGGCGAGCCCGAGTACGGCTGGACGTTGGCGTGCTCGACGCCGAAGAGCGCCTTCGCGCGCGCGACGGCGAGGAGTTCCACCTGGTCGATGTTCTGCTGGCCCTCGTAGTAACGGCGGCCCGGGTAGCCCTCGCTGTACTTGTTCTGCAGGACCGTGCCGGCGGCCTCCAGCACGGCCTGGGAGACGTAGTTCTCACTGGGGATGAGCCGCAGAGTCTCGGCCTGAAGTAGTTCCTCGGCGCCGACGAGAGCGGCGATGTCCGGGTCCGTGGCGGAGAGGGCGGGGTGGGGCAGGGGCAGAGTCATGGCGTCCTCCGGGACGATCGGGTTTCCGGTCGTGGTCCCGGGGTGCCCAGGCGGGCGGCACCTCGTGATGGTGGCCGCACACGGCTTCCTCGGGGTCGTTTCCCCGCGCGCCAGTCGCCGTGCGCAGTGTTCATTTTACCGGGCTCGTCGTACACCGAAGGTTTCTTTCCAGGTCCGAAGAGCGACGATAGAAAGGGGCGCGAATCCCACCCCACACCGGATGGTCTGTCCCGACGATCGGAGAACCCGTGTCGACTACGGCGTCTGCCATCGCCTCCGCCGAGGCTCACAGCGCGCACAACTACCACCCGCTGCCCGTCGTCGTCGCTTCCGCGGACGGTGCCTGGATGACCGATGTCGAGGGACGGCGTTACCTCGACATGCTCGCCGGCTACTCGGCACTCAATTTCGGCCACGGCAACCGGCGTCTCATCGACGCGGCCAAGGCGCAGCTGGAGCGGGTCACGCTCACCTCGCGGGCCTTCTACCACGACAGGTTCGCGGACTTCTGCACACAGCTCGCCGAGTTGTGCGGCATGGAGATGGTGCTGCCGATGAACACGGGCGCGGAGGCGGTGGAGACCGCCGTGAAGACCGCCCGGAAGTGGGGGTACAGGGTCAAGGGCGTGATGGACGGCCGGGCGAAGATCATCGTGGCCGGGAACAACTTCCACGGCCGCACGACGACCATCGTCAGCTTCTCCACGGATCACGAGGCCCGGGCGGACTACGGTCCGTACACGCCGGGCTTCGAGATCGTTCCCTACGGTGACCTGACCGCGCTCGAGGCGGCGATGACCGAGAACACGGTGGCCGTGCTGCTGGAGCCGATCCAGGGCGAGGCCGGCGTGCTGGTGCCGCCCGCCGGATACCTCGAGCGGGTACGGGCGTTGACCCGCGAGCGGAACGTCCTGTTCATCGCTGACGAGATCCAGTCCGGTCTCGGCCGCACCGGGAAAACGTTCGCGTGCGAGCACGAGGGAGTCGTGCCCGACATGTACGTGCTGGGCAAGGCGCTCGGCGGCGGTGTAGTACCGGTCTCGGCCGTCGCGTCCTCGGCCGAGGTCCTCGGTGTGTTCCGGCCCGGCGAACACGGCTCCACGTTCGGCGGCAACCCTCTCGCCTGCGCCGTCGCGCTGGAGGTCATGGCGATGCTGCGCACCGGCGAGTACCAGCAGCGCGCCACCGAACTCGGCGACCACCTCCACCGCGAGCTGGGGCTGCTGGTGGGCGGCGGCGCGGTGGAGGCGGTACGCGGGCGTGGGCTATGGGCCGGGGTGGACGTCACGCCGAGCCATGGGACCGGCCGGGAGATCTCGGAGAAGCTGATGGACCGGGGAGTGCTGGTGAAGGACACCCACGGATCCACGATCCGGATCGCCCCGCCGTTGGTGATCAGCAAGGAGGACCTGGACTGGGGCCTCGACCAGCTCCGGGCGGTGCTGGAGGTGTGACACGGAGGGCGGCCTCCCGAAGGGTGTGACTCCTCGGGAGGCCGCTTCCCGGGCGGCGTCCGCTTAGAGAATCACGTGCGGGAGGAACCGCGCGTACTCGTCCGTGATCAGCCCGGACGACTCCCGGATGCCGAGCCCTGCCGCCTCGTCCTCGACGACCCACGCACCGAGCACCACGCGGTTGCCGTCGAAGTCGGGCAGCGGGGCCAGCTCCTGGTAGCAGCACGGCTCGCCACGCAGCACCGGGTCGGCGCCGGGCTCGTGGACGGTGACGCCCGCACCCTCGCGGCCCAGCAGCGGCTTTGCCACGTAGCCGCGTTCGCGGGCGAGTTCGCGCGGGCCGTCCAGGTACGCGGGCAGCAGATTCGGATGGCCGGGGTAGAGCTCCCACAGCACGGCGAGCAGCGCCTTGTTGGACAGCAGCATCTTCCAGGCCGGCTCGATCCAGCAGGTGGTGCCGGTGGAGCCGCCGTTGTCGAGGGTGTCCAGGACATACGAACCGAAACGGTCGGTGGTGAGCCACTCCCACGGATAGAGCTTGAAGCAGCTGCGGATGAAACGGAGCCGTTCGTCGACGAAGCGGCCGGACAGCCGGTCCCAGCCGATCCGTTCGACCGAGAGGGCCTCGGTGGCGAGTCCGGCCTGCTGGGCGGTCTCGCGCAGGTACGCGACGGTCATCAGGTCTTCGCCGAGCTCGTCACCGTCCGAGTGCACGAAGTGCACGGGACCGGGCGGCAACAGGTCCGCCTGCCGCTTCCACGCCTCCACGAGCCGCTCGTGGAGGGAGTTCCACTGGTCGGCGCCGGGGAACCTTTCCTCCATCCAGAACCACTGCGGACTCGCCGCCTCGACCAATGAGGTGGGGGTGTCGGCGTTGTACTCCAGCATTTTGGCCGGGCCGCGGCCGTCGTACCGGAGGTCGAACCGGCCGTAGAGGGACGGCAGTTCGGCGCGCCGCCGCCAGGACTCGGCGATCCGGCGGGCCAGCCTCGCGTCGGTTATGCCGAGGTCGGCGAATCGGTCGCGCGCGACGATGTGCTCGGCCGCGGCCAGGCACATCGCGTGCAACTCCTCGACCACGTCCTCCAGCGCCTCGACCTCGGGCAGCGAGAAGGAGTAGTAGGCGCTCTCGTCCCAGTACGGGCGCAGTGCACCGTCCGGGTGACGGGTGAGGGGGTAGATGAGCCCCTGCTCCTCGACGGTCTGCTGCCAGCCGGGCCGGGGTTCGATGGTGTGGCGCTTCATCGAGTCGTACGTCTCAGTCGTCGCAGTGGTCTCAGCGGGCTCAGCCGCCGCCGGAACCGGAGCTGCCGAAGCCGCCGCGGTCGACCGCCGACTTGTCGTAACTGCCGCCCGATATCTTGCCGTTGTTCACCGAGCCGCCGTAGTAGTACCGGCCCGAGCCGTCGCTGTCCTCGCACTCGTAGTCGGGCAGCTCTTCCTGCGTCACCGGGTCAACGCAGCGCTCGTCCGGCTCGGATCCACAGGACGTCAGCATCGCCGCGAGCACGCCCATGCCACCGAGCACGACCGTGCCCGACCTGAACTTCTTCCGCACAGCCATGCCTCGGCGTCCCCAGTCCTGTTGTGTACGTGCATATGGCCATCGACCGCCGCTCAGACTAGAGGGCTCTCCCGCGCCGTCGGAATCCGGCTGCGCATTCCCTCCTCCTCTACAGTCGCTTCGTACTTCTTGGAATGATTTGCGCGCTGGGATCCGCGGTCTGCTTCGGTACGGCCTCCGTCCTTCAGGCGGTCGCGGCCCGCGCTGCCCAGCCGGCCTCACGCTCGACGGCCTCGGATTCGTCTTGCAGATCATCGCCCTGCGCTCGATCCCCACCTACGCGGTGGGCGCCGCCCTCGCCACGAGTCTCGCGGTCACCGCCGTGGTCGCGGCCCGCCTCCTCCATGCGCGGCTCAGCGCCACCGAATGGGGAGCGGTCGGTGTCGTGGGCTCGGCCGCCCTGAGGTGGGCGGTGCTCGGCGCGGCCTTCGGTGTCCTGCTGGTCGGCGCGGCGGCAGGGCGGCTTCCGGACCGCCCCCGGGCGCTGGCTCTCGGCCTGGGCGCGGGCACCGGCTTCGGCGTGGTCGAGGTCTCGGTGCGGCTGATCGACACCGTCTCCCCCACCACCCTGCTCGCCAATCCGGCGCCCTCCTGGTGGGCGGCGGCGCGGCCTTCCTCCTGCTCACCTCGGCCCTCCAGCGCGGCTCGCGGGCGCCCTGACCCTGGCGCGCTTCGGAGAGACCCCAGGCGTGAGACCGGCTACAGGCCGGAGGCAGGGGGCACGGCTACGGGCCGGAGTCACGAGCAGGAGCCACGGGGCCGGAGCCACGGGCCGGAGCGGAAGAAGTCCCTAGGGCAACGCCCGGCACAGTGCGTCCAGGGTGCCCGTCCAGGCGCTGTCCGGCGGTGTCGCGTACCCGACGACCAGCGCGTCGCGCGCCGGCACTGTCGATGCCTGGTGGCGGAAGCGGGACAGGCCGACGAGTGCGAGGCCCTGCCAGGCCGCGGCCTGGATCACCGACCGCTCGGTGCCGGGCGGCAGTTCGACCACGGCGTGCAGACCGGCGGCGATCCCGGTGACCTGCAGTCCGGGTGCACGTTCGGCAAGAGCCGCGACGAGCTGGTCGCGGCGCCGCCGGTAGCGCAACCGCATGCTGCGGACATGACGGTCGTACGCGCCGGACGCCATGAACTCCGCCAGGGTCAGCTGGTCCAGCGCACCGCACACCCAGTCTGTCTCCCCCTTCGCCTCGGCCACCTCGTCGGCCAGGTGCGCGGGCAGCACCATCCAGGCGAGCCGCAGGCCGGGCGCGAGTGACTTGCTGGCCGTGCCGAGGTAGACCACGCGGTCCGGGTCGAGTCCCTGGAGAGCGCCGACGGGCTGGCGGTCGTAGCGGAATTCGCCGTCGTAGTCGTCCTCCAGGATCAGCCCGCCCGTGGAGCGCGCCCAGTCCACGGCGGCGGCGCGCCGGTCCGGCGGCAGCGGTACGCCGACCGGGTACTGGTGCGCCGGTGTCATCAGCACCGCGCCCGCGTGCCGCAGGGCGCCCAGCTCCCCGGTGCGGGTGCCGGTGGCGTCGAAGGGCAGCGCCGGGATGCGCAGCCCCGCGTCGGTGAGCAGGTTCCAGTGGATGTCCAGGCCGTACGACTCCACGGCGACGTCCCGCACCCGCCGCTGCCGCAGAACCTTGGCGATCAGCATCAGCCCGTGCACGAACCCCGAGCAGGTGACGATGCGTTCCGGCTCCGCGTAGACGCCACGGGCCCGCGCCAGATACCCGGCCAGCACCTCACGCAGCTCGATGCGGCCACGGGGATCGCCGTATCCGAAGGCGTCGTTGGGCGCGGCGGTCAGTGCCCGGCGGGCCGCCGCCAGCCAGGCCGTACGCGGAAAGGCGGCCAGGTCGGGTGAGCCGGGCATCAGACTGTAAGCGGGCCGGAGCACCGCCGCACGGCGGGGGCCGGACCGGGCTGCGGCCGTCCGGCGCGGTACGGAGCGCGCGGCCACCCGGGTGCCCGAACCCTGCCGCGCGGTCAGCCAGCCCTCGGCGACCAGTTCGGCGTACGCGTCGGCGACGGTGTTGCGGGCAATGCCCAGGTCCGCCGCGAGCGAGCGGGACGACGGCAGCCGCGTACCGGGCGCCAGCCGCCCGGTACGGACGGCCTCGCGCAGCGCGTCCATGAGCCCCGCACGCAACCCGGAACCGGAGAGTTCAAGATGCAGGTCCGCGCCGAAGGTGGCCCAGGATTCCGTCATGGAATTGGACCATACCGGTGTGTGAATTGGTCCGTAGGGTGATCTCCATGACGACCGACGAGAACACCGTGTACGCGCCCGAGCACACACCCCGCCTCCCGTGGGCGAAGCTCGCCCCAGAGGTCTACAAGGCCATGATCAGCCTCGATGCTGCCGCCGGGAAGGGCCTCGATCCGGTGCTCCTCGAACTGGTGAGGATCCGCGCCTCGCAACTCAACCACTGCGCTTTCTGCCTCGACATGCACACCAAGGACGCGTTCGCGGCCGGCGAGACGGTCGAGCGGGTGGTCCAGCTAAGCGCGTGGGAGGAGTCACGGCACTTCTACACCGCGAAGGAGATCGCGGCGATCGAACTCACCGAGGCGGTCACCGTCCTCACGGAGGGCTTCGTTCCGGACGAGGTGTACGAGAGGGCCGCCAAGCACTTCGAAGAGGCCGAACTGGCCCGGCTGATCGCGGCCATCACTGTCATCAACTCCTGGAACCGCTTCGCCGTGACCACCCGCATGGTCCCGGGCCACTACACCCCCGGTGCCTACAAGCACTGAGCAGGGCGTTCCGTATGACCACGCACGACATGACGACGCACGACGCAGGAGGGCCGGCCGCGACGCTCCGCGCGCTGCACCACGGCCGCCGGGCCTCCGATCCGCTCGTCCTGCCCGGCCCCTGGGACGCGGCCTCCGCGCGGGTGTTCGCCGAGGCCGGGTTCCCCGCACTCCAGCGGCGCGCGATGGCCGCCGTACAGCGGATCGCGCAGGAGCTGCTGCCTCCGAGGGACTGAGCCTGACACGTACGAGGGGGAGCGGCCGCACCGGCACGCTCCCCGCCCGTGTCCCGACTGCCGGCTACTTCTTCGGCAGCCACGCCTTCCAGGTGGACTCGTTGGCCTTGACCCACTTCTCGGCCGCGGCCTCCGGCGACAGCTTCTCGCCGGCGATCATCAGCGCCACCTCGTTCTGCTGCTCGGTGGTCCACTTGAAGTTCTTCAGGAACTGCGCCGCCTCGCCCCCGTCCTTCGCGAAGTCCGCGTTGAAGAACTTCTGCAGCGGCGTGTTCGGGTAGGCGCAGGCGACCTTCTTCGGGTCGGCGTCACAGCCCTCCTTGTACTCGGGCAGCTTCACCTCCACCATCTCGACCTGCGCGTTGAGCCACTGCGGAGTCCACCAGTAGGTCAGGAAAGGCTTCTTGGCCTGGGCGTTCTTCTTGATCTCGGTGATCTGGGCGGCCTCGGAGCCCGCGTACTTCGTCTTCAGGTTCAGCTTCAGGTTGCTGATGATCGCGTCGTCGTGGGTGACGTAGTCCGGCGAGCCCTCCAGCAGCTGTCCCTTGCCGCCGCTCTCCCCCGTCTGCAGGTCCTTGGCGTACTTGTTGAGGTTCTTCCAGTCGGTGACATCGGGGTTCTCGTCGGCCCAGTACTTCGGAACGAACCAGCCGATGTGGCCGGTGACGCCGAGGTCGCCGCCCTTGACGACCGTCTTCTTGTCCTCGACGTAGCTCTTCTCCTGCTTGGGGTGGCCCCAGTCCTCCAGGATCGCGTCGATGTCGCCCTTGGCGAGCGCGTCCCAGGCCAGCACCTCGCCCATCTGCTGGGTCTTGACCTGGTAGCCGAGTTCCTTCTCCAGGATGTGTTTCGCCACGGCCGTGTTGGCCTCCGCGCCGACCCACGAAGGGACGGTCAGCCTGACCGTCTTGTCTCCGCCGACGTCGTCCTTCTTGCCGGTCTCGGCGGCGCCGCACGCGCTGAGGAGGAGGATGCCGAGGACTGAGACGCCGGCGGTGAGGAGGTGGCTTCTGCGCATGGGGAACTGGTCTCTTTTCATGAGTGGTTGTCCTTACGGGTACGGGCGGCGGGCTGCGTGATCCGGTCCAGCACCAGGCCGAGGCAGACGATCGCCGCTCCGGCGGTCAGGCCGAGGCCCAGTTCGCCCTTGGAGAGGCCCTTGACGACGTCGTAGCCGAGGGCGCCACCGCCGACGAGACCGCCGATGATGACCATCGCGAGGACGAGCACTACGCCCTGGTTGACGGCGAGCAGCAGCGCGGGGCGCGCCAGCGGGAGCTGCACCTGGAGGAGTTGCTGCCGCGTTCCGGCGCCCATGGAACGGGCGGCCTCCAGCGCGGCCGGGTCGACCTCCTTGACGCCCTGGGTGGTGATCCGGACCACGGCTGGCAGCGCGTAAACGACCGCCGCGATGATCGCGGAGACCCTGGTGACGCCGAAGAGCGCGACGACCGGGATCAGGTACACGAACTGCGGCATGGTCTGCAGCACGTCCAGGACCGGCCGCAGCCACCGCTCGACCCAGCCGGCGCGCGCGGCGATCACTCCGATCGCGACACCGGCGAGGAGGGTCAGCACGACGGCCGCGATCACCTGGGAGAGCGTGTCCAGGGAGACCGTCCACACGCCGAGCACTCCGACCGCGGCCATGGCGAGCGTCGCGGTGAGCGCGGTACGCCAGGTGCCCACGAGCCACGCGAAGGCGGCCACCAGCAGCAGCAGCGACCACCACGGCAGCCATTCCAGGCCGTCCCGCAGGGGGTTGAGCAGCCAGGCGGTGAAGCCGTCCGACCACACCTCGGTGCCACCGAGCACGGGCACGCCGGAGGCGAGGTTCTCGGTGATCCACTCCTGGGCCGTGTTGACGGGAGTGGAGATCACGTACGTCCACGCCTGCGGCCAGGCGCCCGAGCGGAGGGCGGTCGCGGCGCCGGTCGCGACGGCGACCAGGCTCCAGGCGCGCCACCCGTGCAGCCACTTCGCTCCCCCGCCGGGGGCGCCGGCACCGATCCGGTCGCCCGCGGCGGCGGTGGTCCGGTCCAGCCACACGGCGATGAGCACGATCGGGATGCCCGCCGCGAGCGCGCCGCCGACGTCGACGGTCGAGAGCGCTTCGTAGACCTCTTCGCCGAGGCCGCCGGCACCGACGAGGGCGGCGATGACCACCATCGAGAGCGCCATCATGATCGTCTGGTTGAGGCCCAGCAGCATCTCCTTGCGGGCCAGCGGCAGCCGGGCCGTCCACAAGCGCTGCACTCCGCTCGCCCCGAGCGAGGCCGAAGCCTCCAGCACGGCGGGGTCGGCCCCCCGCAGCCCGAGCGCGGTGAGCCTGGCCATCGGCGGGGCGGCGTAGATGACCGTGCAGAAGAGCGCGGCGGGCGTGCCGGTGCCGAAGACCAGCACGAACGGCAGGAGGTACGCGAACGCCGGCAGCACCTGCATGGTGTCCAGGACCGGCCGCAACGCCCGGTCGAACCGGTCGGACAGCCCTGCCGCCAGACCGAGGGCCACTCCGAGCAGTGCGGACACGGCTACCGCGACCGCCATGAGGGCGATGGTGATGAGGGTCGGGTCCCACATCCCGAGCAGGCCGCACAGGGCGAACGCGCCGAGCGCCGTGCCCGCGACGCGCAGGCCGCCGGCCTTCCACCCGGCCAGCACGGCGGCGACGGTGACGCCGGCCCAGCCGAGCGCGTCGAGCAGCTGGTGGACGGCATCGACGGCGTCGGTGGCGGTGTTGGACAGGTGGAGCAGGAAGTACAGGAACAGCGGATGTGTCTCGCGGTTGTCGACGACCCACCGGTTGACGTCGTCGAGCGGTCCGGACACATCGACGCTGAGCGCGTCGGGCCAGGTTCCGCCGCCCCACAGGCCGGCCCCGAGCGGCACGAGCACGACCGCGGCCACGACCAGAGCGAGCAGCTTGCGCCCGACACGGCTGTGCAGCAGTGCCCGCGGCGCGCCCGGTGCGGGGGGCAGCGGCGCCTTCTCCGCGGCGACGGAGGCCGGGGCGGTGACGGTCACGCCGCGACCGCCTTGTTCGTGGGCAGGCCCGCGACCACGGCGAGCAGGCCCTCGTGGTCGACGACGCCGACGCAGCGGCCGTTGTCGACGACCCGGACCGGTCCGCCCGTACGGGCCACCGCCTCGATCGCCTCGACGCAGGTCACGTCCGGGGCGATCGCCGGTCCCGTGTCGGCTTCGCCCGCGGCCGGGGGACGCATCGCCGTGCGGGCGGTGAGCACCTGCTCGCGCGGTACGTCGCGGACGAAGTCCCTGACGTAGGCGTCGGCCGGCGCGCCCACGATCTCCTCTGGTGTGCCGAGCTGCACGATCCGCCCGTCCCGCATCAGCGCGATCCGGTCGCCGAGGCGCAGCGCCTCGCTCAGGTCGTGGGTGATGAAGACCATGGTGCGGCCTTCCTCACGGTGCAGCCGGATGACCTCCTCCTGCATGTCCCGCCGGATCAACGGGTCGAGCGCGCTGAACGGCTCGTCGAAGAGCAGCACCTCCGGGTCGACGGCGAGCGCGCGGGCCAGCCCGACACGCTGCTGCTGGCCGCCCGAGAGCTGTCCGGGCCGGCGGTGTTCCAGCCCCGCGAGCCCCACCTTCGCGACCACGTCGGCGGCCCGCGCCCGGCGCTCCGCCTTCCCGACACCCTGAATCTCCAGGCCGTACGCGACGTTGTCGAGAACGGACCGGTGCGGCAGCAGCCCGAAGTGCTGGAAGACCATCGCGGCGCGGTGTCTGCGCAGCTCGCGCAGGCGCGACCGGTCCATCGACAGGACGTCCTCGCCGTCGATGGCGATCGATCCTGCGGTGGGTTCGATGAGGCGGGTCAGGGTGCGGACGAGGGTCGACTTGCCCGAGCCGGACAGGCCCATGACGACGAAGACCTCGCCCTTGCGCACGTCGAAGGAGACGTCGCGGACGGCGGCGGTGCACCGGGTGCGGCCGCGCAGTTCGTCGGCGGAGAGGTCCGCGTACTCCGGGTTGCCGGGAACGCGGTCCGCCTTGGGCCCGAAGACCTTCCACAGATCGCGGACGGCGAAGACGGGCGTGGTCGTGTCGGCCGTGTTGGTCATCGCAGGTCACCTCCATCGCTCGGGCGGCCTGCGGACAGCAGTTCCGCGCACTTCTCCCCGACCATCAGAACGCCGATCATCGGGTTCACCGCGGGCATCGTCGGGAAGACGGACGCGTCGGCGATACGGATTCCGTCGAGGCCTCGGACCCGCAAGTCCGGGGACACTACGGCAAGTTCATCAGCTGGGGCACCCATTCGGCAGGTGCCCGCCGGGTGGTAGACGGTATGCGCGACCTTGCGCGCGTACTCGCTCAGGGCCTCGTCGGAGGTCACTTCGGGCCCGGGGCAGACCTCACGGGTCAGCCAGGCGGCGAGCGGCTCGGTCGCGGCGATCTCGCGGGCGATGCGGATGCCGTCGACGAGGGTACGGCCGTCGTAGTCGTCGGGGTCGGTGAAGTAGCGGAAGTCCAGCGCGGGCTTCACGGCGGGGTCCGCGCTGGTCAGGTACAGCCGGCCGCGGCTGCGCGGCTTGGGGATGTTGGGGGTCATCGACACCCCGTGCGCGGGCCGTTCGTATCCCAGCCGCTCCGGGTTGTCGGTGAAGGGGATCTGGTAGAAGTGGAACATCAGGTCGGGCCCGGCGCCGTGCGGGTCCCGCCGCACGAACAGTCCGGCATCGCTGTCCATCGCGGAGTTCTCGGGGATCGGCCCGCCCGTCTCCCAGACGATGACCGACTCGGGGTGGTCGAGGAGGTTCTCCCCCACACCCGGCAGATCGCGTACGACGGGTATGCCGAGCGCCTCCAGATCCGCCTTCGGGCCGATGCCGGAGTGCAGCAGCAGCCGCGGGGTGTCCACCGCCCCGGCGCACACGATGACTTCGCGGTCCGCCTCGACGAGCAGCTCCTCGCCGTCGTTCGTGCGGACACGCACCCCGGTCGCCCGGGTGCCGTCGAACTCCAGCCGGTACGCCCAGGTCTCCAGCGCGATGTGCAGGTTGGGCCGGTCCAGGAAGGGGTGCAGGTAGGCGACCGAGGCGCTGGAGCGCTTGTTGTCCTCGGGGTGGTAGGCGAGGTCGAAGAAGCCGGCGCCCTCGTGGAAGGGCTTGCGGTTGAAGCCCTCGACGCGCGGTACGCCCAGCGCCGCCTGGGCGGCGTCGACGAAGTCGCGGGCGATGGCGTTCCGGTCCTTCTCGTCGACCGGGACGATGTTGTTCCGCAGCCGGTCGAAGTACGGATCCATGGCCGCCGCGTCCCAGCCCTCGGCCCCTGCTGCGGCCCACTCGTCCCAGTCGGACGGCAGCGGCCGGAACGCGATCAGCGTGTTGTGCGAGGAACAGCCCCCGAGAACGCGGGCCCGGCTGTGCCGGATGTGTGAATTGCCCCGTGGCTGCTCGGTGGTGGGGTAGTCGTAGTCCAGGTCGCCGCCGAGCAGCCCCATCCAGCGCCGCAGCGTCAGGACCTCGGGGCGGTCGACGTCGGAGGGGCCGCCCTCGATGACGGCGACCCGGATGCCGGGGTCCTCCGTGAGCCGGGATGCGATGACCGACCCCGCGGTACCGCCCCCGACGACGACATAGTCGAAATCGGCCATGATGAACTGCCCCTCTGATCGCTTTCTCTGCTGCATGGGTACGGGAGGTCAGCCCGCGAACCAGCGCACCGGGCGCGGGTCGAGGTTCTGGTAGATGTGCTTGGCCTCGCGGTACTCACCGAGCCCGCTCGGCCCCAGCTCGCGCCCGATGCCGGACTTCCCGAATCCGCCCCATTCGGCCTGGGGGAGATACGGGTGGAAGTCGTTGATCCACACGGTGCCGTGCCGGAGCCGCCCGGCGACGCGCCGCGCCCGCCCGGCGTCGGCCGTCCATACCGCGCCGGCCAGCCCGTACTCGGTGTCGTTGGCGAGGGCTACCGCCTGGTCCTCGGTGTGGAAGGTCTCCACGGTCAGGACCGGCCCGAAGACCTCCTCCCGTACGACGCGCATGTCGCCGTGGCACAGGTCCAGCACGGTGGGCGCGTAGAAGTAGCCGCCCTCCGGGCGCACTTCACAGGGCTCGGGCCGGACCCCGCCGGCCCGCAGGACCGCGCCCTCGGCCAGCGCGGAGGCGACGTACTCCTCGGTCCTCGCGAGTTGCTGCGCGGAGACGAGGGGCCCGCACTCGACGTCCTTCTCGGTGCCGCGGCCGAGCCGGATGCGGCCCGCCCGGCGGGCCAGCTCGGCAACGAAACGTTCCCGCACGGACTCCTCGATGATGAGCCGCGAGCCGGCGGAACAGACCTGGCCGCTGTGGATGAAGGCGGCGTTCAGCGCCTGGTCGACGGCGGTGTCGAAGCCCTCTTCGGTCGCGCAGGCATCCGCGAACACGACGTTCGGGTTCTTCCCGCCCAGCTCCAGGGCGACCTTCTTCACCGTGACGGCTGCGGCCTGCATCACCTTGGTGCCGCTGGCGAGTCCGCCGGTGAAGGAGACGAGGTCGACGTCCGGGTGCTCGGCCATCCGCGCGCCCACCGGGTCTCCCGCGCCGGTGACCAGGTTGGCGACGCCGGCCGGCAGTCCGGCCTCGGCGAGCAGTCCGATCAGCGCGATCGTCGTCAGCGGGGTGATCTCACTCGGCTTGAGCACAAAAGTATTGCCCGCGGCCAGCGCCGGGGCAATCTTCCAACTCGCCTGGAGAAGCGGATAATTCCAGGGAGTTATGAGCGCACAGACCCCGACCGGCTCGTGCACCACCACGCTGTGGATATTCTCCGAACCGGCGTCCACGACCCGTCCGCCGCTCTCGTTCATCACAAGGTCGGCGAAGTAGCGGAA
Source organism: Streptomyces sp. NPDC051219 (assembly GCF_040682335.1). Classification (NCBI taxonomy): domain Bacteria; kingdom Bacillati; phylum Actinomycetota; class Actinomycetes; order Kitasatosporales; family Streptomycetaceae; genus Streptomyces; species Streptomyces sp. NPDC051219. Next base: position 183,103 of record NZ_JBFBAS010000004.1, on the reverse strand, counting down.
GGCATCGGTCACGCAGTCGACGTCGACACGGCCTTCTTCCAGGGTCTTGCCGGCGTCCCGGCTCTCCAGGAGCCCGATCTGCTCGCGGTCGCGCTGGAGCAGTTCCGCGACCCGCCTCAGCAGAGCCGCCCGTTCCGCGACCGGCGTACGGGGCCACTCCCCCGCGTCGAAGGCCTCGCGCGCGGCGGAAACAGCGGCGTTCACGTCGTCGGCCGCACCTTCGGCCACGACCGCGAACGGCCTGCCGTTGGCAGGGTCGAGGATCTCCCGCGTGGCGCCGGAGACGGCGTCACGCCACACCCCGCCCACATGAATGGTCTTTTGTGCCGACAAGTTCTGAATGCCTTCCGTTTCCGTAATGTGCGCCTCCGGTCGCGACCGGAGAACGGAACCCCTCCCCGGAAGTCGGAGATGCATGCGCAATCAGTTGCCGAAAGTGGCCTGTGTCACTCCCGGGACAACGCAAAGCGCCCCGGCAGCAGTCGCTGCCGGGGCGCTCTGTGGTGAAGAGGTGTACTCAGATCAGGCCGAGCTCGCGGACCGCGTCGCGCTCCTCCTCGAGCTCCTTGACGGAGGCGTCGATCCGGGCACGGGAGAAGTCGTTGATCTCCAGGCCCTGCACGATCTCGTACTTGCCGTCCTTCGTGGTGACCGGGAAGGAGGAGATGATGCCCTCGGGCACGCCGTACGAGCCGTCCGACGGGATACCCATCGAGGTCCAGTCGCCGGCGGCCGTGCCGTTGACCCAGGTGAAGACGTGGTCGAGGGCGGCGTTGGCGGCCGAGGCGGCCGAGGACGCGCCACGGGCCTCGATGATCGCCGCACCGCGCTTGGCGACGGTCGGGATGAAGGTGTCGGCGAGCCAGGCCTCGTCGTTCACGACCTCGGCGGCGTTCTTGCCGGCGATCTCGGCGTGGAAGACGTCCGGGTACTGGGTGGCGGAGTGGTTGCCCCAGATCGTGAGCTTCTTGATCTCGGTGACCGGGACGCCCGTCTTCTTCGACAGCTGCGACAGCGCGCGGTTGTGGTCCAGGCGGGTCATCGCGGTGAAGCGCTCGGCCGGTACGTCCGGGGCCGCGGCCTGCGCGATGAGCGCGTTGGTGTTGGCCGGGTTGCCGACGACCAGGACCTTGATGTCGTCCGCGGCGTGGTCGTTGATGGCCTTGCCCTGCGGCTTGAAGATGCCGCCGTTGGCGGAGAGCAGGTCGCCGCGCTCCATGCCCTTCGTACGCGGGCGGGCGCCCACCAGGAGGGCCACGTTCGCGCCGTCGAAGGCGACGTTCGGGTCGTCGGTGATGTCGATGCCCTGCAGCAGCGGGAAGGCGCAGTCGTCGAGCTCCATGGCGGTGCCCTCGGCGGCCTTGAGACCCTGCGGGATCTCGAGCAGACGGAGCCGGACCGGCACATCCGCGCCGAGCAGGTGGCCGGAGGCGATGCGGAAGAGCAGCGCGTAGCCGATCTGGCCGGCCGCGCCGGTGACGGTGACATTCACGGGAGTGCGGGTCATGGCGATCTCCGTAAGACAGCTGGCGGTGGGGCTCCCTGCCCCTGGTGCTGGACTCTCCCGACGAATCTTGACGTGAAGAGACATCCAGCGGCCAGGCTATCCGACCCGGGGTACCGCGCACCCCCACCCCCGGGTGGAACGCCGTACTGCGCCCCACCCGGGTTCCCTACTCCGCCGTACACCCCTTGACGCCGGTCGTGAGGGTCGCGCACGCCTTGGCATCGGTGCCCTCGGCCACCGCCGTCATGGGCGTGTACGCGTCCTTGTCGGCGTTCACCGTGCCGTTCTGCGCGCCCGAGCCGCCGGACGTTATCTGCACCGTGTCGCCCGGCGTGGCCTGGGTGATGCGGGCCCATGCCGCGCCGCACGTCTTGCTGTAGCGCACCTCGACGAGGGCGGTACCCACCGTGGCCTTGGCCGTGGTCGTGGCCAGCGTGCCGCCGCAGCCCATGGCCTCCGGGTCCTTGCCGGTGCAGTCGTCACCCGTGCACTTCACCCCCGCGGGAAGCGTGGGGGCGATGGTGGTGGGGGTGGCCGCCGGCTTCTCCGCGACCTTGTCGTCCTCGCCCTTGCCGCCGAGATCGGTCAGCAGCACGGCGGCGGCGATCACCAGCAGCGCGCCGACCAGGCCCGCGAGGAACATGGTCGACTTCCGCTTCGGCTTGCCTGGCGCCGGTTCCCGGCGGCGTACGGGGCGGTCCTGAACGCCGTGGCCCTGCGCCGCCACGGGACCGTGCCCCGCGCCACCGCCGGCGGCCCCCACGGGGGCGCCGGCGCCGGACCTGGGCGGGGCGGTCCGGCCGCCCGCGCCCCCCCGGCCGTTCCTGGCGCCCGCGCCCGCCGCCCCGAACTCGCCGAGCGCGGCGCGCGCCTGGGAGATCCGGATCGCCTCCATGGTCATGTCGTGCCGCATCTCGGACCGGCTCCAGGCACGCTCCGCGAGTTCCCACATGGTGGTCAGGTGGGTCGGATTGGTGCCGGTCACCTCGGCCAGTGCGACAACCGCGCCCTTGGGTGCGAGCAACCGGCCGCCCAGATACCGCTCCCAGGAAGTCTTGCTGTAGCCGGTCCGGTCCGCCACCGCGGCGATGCTCAGCCCGCTTCGGTCGACGAGCCTGCGCAGTTGACTGGCGAACTCCCTGACCTGTGGGTCGAGTTCCTCCGGTAGCGCCCTCCAACGAGGCATTGCTTCCCCCTTGTCCCCCCGTACGTGCCCGATATGCGCCCTGCTGTGCCCCCTGCGGCCCCTGGCCGGCTACCCAGATGGATGCGCGTGGCCAGGATGTCAGTTCCTGGAGCCGGGGCGCACGGGGGCATTCGGGACAGCGATGCGCCCCCTTGCGCGCCGGATGTCCCGTAACCGCGAACAGTGTCCCACTCCGGGGGGACGAAGCCGCCCGCCAGCTCCCGGAGGAGTCGGACGGGCGACGGTTGCGCGGGTACACGTGGTACGTGGGCGCACGGGTGCGCGTTCAGCGGCGGATCAGGCCCAAGCCGCCATCTTCTTCCGCAGGTTGGCCTCCGGCGCGCCCAGGAACTGCTCCGTGGTCAGCCACGGGCCGTCCTTCGAAATGAGCAGCGCGAGGTCCTTCGTCATCTGGCCGCCCTCGACGGTCTCGATGCAGACCTGTTCCAAAGTCTCCGCGAACCTGGTGACTTCGGGGGTGCCGTCCAGCTTGCCGCGGTGGGCCAGTCCCCGGGGCCAGGCGAAGATTGAGCGGAACGTCCCTCTCACGCTTCGGCGGGGTCGGCGATGCCGGCGATGCTGTGGCCTCGGACTCGTCGGTTGGTCTCGTAGTCAAGGTACTCGGACGGCGTGAGATTGCCGGCGGCCTCCGCGAACGACACATGGGCTACCGCACGGTGAAGTGCACCGCGTCCTCCAGGAACGGAAGCTCAAGCCAGGGCTTGGGCTGCGCCACCAGGGCCAGCAGCGTGATGGCCACGCCGAGGAGTCCGTACGTGACCATGTCGGTGAAGCGGGAGCGGACCGCGAGCATGCCCACCGAGGGCAGTACGCGGCGCAGGACGGCGCCGGTGATCAGCGCGAGGCCGATGATCAGGCAGCCGATACGGGCGTAGCCGACGGCGGTGACGATCAGCCCGGCGGCCGTCGCACCGAGCACGGTGAGCATCGGCCACTGCCGCGCCGGAGCGGGCGCGTCGCCGGGCGCGGCCCGGCCGCCGCCCTCGGGGCGGGCGGTGTCGCGGGTGACGGACGGGAAGCGGCGTGTGGTCCGGACAGGGACCCCATCCGGTCCAGGAGCGCTGACGACCCCCTTGGCCTCGTGCTCCGTCTCGCCCTCGTCCTCGGCCTCGGCCTCGGCCCGGGTGCCGCCGCCGGCCTCGCCTCCGGCCGCCGGTGCCCGCCGGGGCTCGGGTCCGGGCTCGGATGCGCGGCGGCCCTCCGCTCCGGCCTGAGGCCCGGCAGCCCTGCGCCGGGGCTTTGCCTCGCGCTGAACCTCCGCCGCCGGCTCCGGCGAGGGCTGGGCCGCAGGGTCGGCGTCGGACCCGCGAGTCGCGGCCTCCGTCTCCGGCCCCGGGCCGGCCGGGTGCCCGGCGGCGGGCCGACGGCGTCCGGCACCCTTGGGGCCCGTCGCCGCGCTTTCTTCCGGCTCCGCTTCTGCCGCCATGTCTCGCCCTCTCTGCCCGCAGTGAGTCCCTGTGCCCCCGCTTCCTGTCAGTTGCCGGTCCTAACCGCCCGCTCGGCTGCCTCGACGACGTTGACCAGCAGCTGCGCCCGCGTCATCGGGCCGACACCACCCGGGTTCGGGGCGACCCAGCCGGCCACCTCGGCGACCCCGGGGTGCACGTCTCCGACGATCTTTCCGTTCTCGTCGCGGCTGACACCGACATCGAGGACAGCTGCGCCCGGCTTGACGTCCTCCGGCTTGACCAGGTGCGGCACACCGGCCGCGGCGACGATGATGTCGGCGCGCCTGAGGTGCGCGGAGAGGTCACGCGTACCCGTGTGGCACTGCGTCACGGTCGCGTTCTCCGACTTGCGGGTCAGCACCAGCGGCATCGGACGGCCGATGGTGATGCCGCGGCCGACGACCACGACATGCGCGCCGTTGATCTCGACCCCGTGGTGCCGCAGCAACTGAACGATGCCGTACGGCGTGCACGGCAGCGGGCCGGTCTCGTTCAGCACCAGCCGGCCCAGGCTCATCGGGTGCAGCCCGTCGGCGTCCTTGGCCGGATCCATCAGCTCCAGGACGCGGTTGGTGTCGATGCCCCTGGGCAGCGGCAGTTGGACGATGTAGCCGGTGCACTCGGGGTTGTCGTTCAGCTCGCGTACGACCGCCTCGATCTCCTCCTGCGTGGCGGTGTCCGGCAGCTCGCGCTGGATCGAGGCGAGACCGACCTCGGCGCAGTCGCGGTGTTTTCCGTTGACGTACCAGCGGCTGCCCGGATCGTCACCGACCAGCAGGGTTCCGAGGCCAGGGGTGACTCCCTTCGCCTTCAGGGCCGCCACACGGGCGGTCAGGTCGGACTTGATCGCAGCTGCGGTGGCCTTGCCATCGAGAATCTGGGCGGTCATGGACCCATCCTCGCGGATGTACCCGCCCGGGTTCCAATCAGGGCGCGTGGCCCGCCCACGAGGTTGCACTTGCACAACACCTGGCGATACCGACTGGACAAAAAGAGGACAGTCCTACCACGATGATCCGCGCAGTACCGCGGGCAGTGCCGGGGGGCGGACCGCTTCAGTCGCATACTTTCCTCCGCGCGGGCCGCGCCGTCCCCGCACTTTCAACGGAGGAAGTCCCCAATGAGCTTCGGCGACCCGAACAACCCGTACGGGCAGCAGCCCCCGCAGGGGCAGCCCAACCCGTACGGCCAGCAGCAGGGCCAGCCCGGCTACGGATACCCGCAGCAGGCCCCGCAGGGCGTGCCCCCGCAGCAGGGTTACGGCTACCCGCAGGGCGACCCGAACGCGGGCCAGCCCTACGGCGCGTACCCGCAGCAGCCGGGCACGCTCCAGGCCAACAACGGCTACATCAACGTCCCCGTCCTGGGCACGGTTCAGGTCGCGTCGATGGGCCGCCGCTTCGGCGCGCGTCTGATCGACATGGTCATCATCTGGGTCCTGTACTTCGCGCTCAGCGCGACCGTGTTCGCGGGCGCGTTCGGCGCGGCCGAGAGCCTCGAGGACTGCTCCAAGCTCGACCCGCTGTCGTCGGCGTACGAGTCCTGCGTCAACGACAGCGCGGAGGCGGCCGGCGGCATCGTCGCCGCGTTCTTCGGCGCCATCATGGTCATCTTCGTGGCCACCCTGCTCTACGAGTGGCTGATGATCTCCTTCCTCGGCGCGACCGTCGGCAAGATGGCCCTCGGACTGAAGGTCGTCCGCGAGAACACGGGCCAGGTCCCGGGTATCGGCGGCGGCTTCATCCGCTGGATCATCCCGATGGTCGGCGCGGTCCTCTGCGGCATCGGCCAGCTCTTGGTCTACCTGTCGCCGTTCTTCGACAACTCCGGGAAACTGCAGGGCTGGCACGACCGTGCCGCCGGCACCCTGGTGATCAAGAAGTAAGCAGCAGTACGCACCAGACGGCCGAAGGCCGCAGTCCCCGAAAGGGCTGCGGCCTTCGGCCGTTCGTCCTTCGCCGGACAGTCGCCGGCCGGACATGGCTAGTGGAAGAAGTGCCGTGTACCGGTGAAGTACATGGTCGCGCCCGCCTTCTTCGCGGCCTCCACCACCAGCTCGTCGCGGACCGAACCGCCCGGCTGCACCACGGCCTTGATGCCGGCGTCGAGCAGGATCTCCAGCCCGTCGGGGAACGGGAAGAACGCGTCGGAGGCGGCGTACGCGCCCCGCGCCCGCTCCTCGCCCGCACGCTCCACCGCGAGCTTCGCGGAGTCGACCCTGTTGACCTGGCCCATGCCGACACCGACGGACGCGCCGCCCTTGGCCAGCAGGATCGCGTTGGACTTCACGGCGCGGCACGCCCGCCACGCGAAGGCCAGCTCGGCGAGCTCCTCCGCGGAGAGCGCCTCGCCCGTCGCCAGCGTCCAGTTGGCGGGGTCGTCACCCTCCGCCTGGAAGGCGTCCGACTCCTGGAGCAGAGCGCCGCCGGAAATGGGCTTGAGGTCGCCCGGCTGCAGGGGGGTGCCGTCGACCTTCAGGACCCGGATGTTCTTCTTGCGGGCCAGGACTTCGACGGCCCCGTCCTCGTACGCCGGAGCGGCGATGACCTCGGTGAAGATCTCCGCGACCTGCTCGGCCATCCTCACGCTCACGGGGCGGTTGACGGCGATGACGCCGCCGAACGCGGACAGCGGGTCGCAGGCGTGCGCCTTGCGGTGCGCCTCGGCGACGTCCGGAGCGACCGCGATGCCGCACGGGTTGGCGTGCTTGATGATCGCGACGCACGGCTCGTCGTGGTCGAAGGCGGCGCGGCGGGCGGCCTCGGTGTCCACGTAGTTGTTGAAGGACATCTCCTTGCCGTGCAGTTGCTCGGCGTTGGCGAGTCCGTCCGGCCGGCCGTCGGTGTAGAGCGCGGCGGCCTGGTGGGGGTTCTCGCCGTACCGGAGGGTGGCCTTGCGCTCCCAGGCGCCGGCGAGGAACTCGGGGAGGGTGGCGCCCTCCTCGGGGGCGTACGCGTCGGTGAACCAGGAGGCGACGGCGACGTCGTACGCGGCCGTGTGCTGGAACGCCTCGGCCGCCAGACGCTTGCGGGCCGTCAGGTCGAAGCCGCCGCCGTTGGCCGCCGTGAGCACATCCGCGTACCTCTCGGGGCTGGTGACGACGGCGACGGACGGGTGGTTCTTGGCCGCGGCCCGGACCATCGACGGGCCGCCGATGTCGATCTGCTCGACGCACTCGTCGGGGGTGGCGCCGGAGGCCACGGTCTCGCGGAACGGGTAGAGGTTGACGACCACCAGGTCGAAGGGTTCCACGCCCAGCTCCGCCAGCTGCTCGCGGTGCGAGTCGAGCCTCAGGTCGGCCAGGATGCCGGCGTGCACCCGCGGGTGCAGGGTCTTGACCCGGCCGTCCAGGCACTCCGGGAAGCCGGTGAGCTCCTCCACCTTGGTGACCGGCACCCCGGCCGCGGCGATCTTCGAGGCCGTCGAACCGGTGGAGACCAGCGTGACGCCCGCCTCGTGCAGTCCGCGGGCCAGGTCTTCCAGCCCCGTCTTGTCGTAGACGCTGACCAGTGCGCGGCGGATGGGCCGCTTGGTACCTTCGGCGGTCACTGGATTGTTACCTTTCGTCCCTCAATGCGGTAGCCGTGCCGGGCCAGACGCCCCACGACATCGACGAGCAGCCTGCGCTCGACTTCCTTGATGCGCTCGTGCAGCGCGTCGGCGTCGTCCTCGTCCCGGACCTCGACCACTCCCTGGGCGATGATCGGGCCGGTGTCGACGCCGTCGTCCACGAAGTGGACGGTGCAGCCGGTGACCTTGGCGCCGTACGCGAGCGCGTCGCGCACGCCGTGGGCGCCGGGAAAGCTCGGCAGCAGGGCGGGGTGGGTGTTCACGAACCGCCCGCCGAAGCGCGCGAGGAACTCCTTGCCCACGATCTTCATGAAGCCCGCCGACACCACCAGGTCCGGCTCGTACGCGGCCGTGGCCTCGGCCAGCGCCGCGTCCCACTCCTCACGCGAGCCGTACGCCTTCACCGGGCACACGAACGTCGGCAGCCCGGCCCGCTCCGCACGCTCCAGCCCGGCGATACCCGCCCGGTCGGCGCCGACGGCCACGATCTCGGCCCCGTACCCCGCCGGATCGGCGGCGATGGCGTCGAGCAGGGCCTGAAGGTTCGTGCCGGATCCCGACACCAGCACCACAAGGCGCTTGGCGGCCGGAGGGGAGGGAGGGGAGGCCACAGCGGGGCCCTTTCTCGCGGTGCTGCCGTTTGTACGGTCGTACGAAAGCTTCCGGATCCGATAGACGCGAAACCTACGAAGCGGCCGACCGTCAGCAACGATACCGGCACACCGAGCGGCCCCCACGGGACGGGGGGATGGCCGCGGGGTAGCGTCTGGGGAGGATCCGTCCCCCGTACGGGGAACAGACGACACAAGGGGAAGACGCTCACCTGATGCCGGACCGACGCCGCCGCACCACTCTCCGCCTTCCGCTGTCCGACACCTTCGACGCGGAGCGCGGCTCATCGATGCTGCTGCGAGAACGTCGTTCCCCCACCCCGCCGTCAGCTCCGGAGGGGGACGACAATCCCTTCGCCGCGCCGCCCGAGGGCAAGCCGGACCAGCCCTGGCAGCCGCGCCGCCCGGCCAATGGCGAGGGCGAAGGTGAAGGAAGCGACGGGCGCGACGGCGGCGACTCGCGGCCTTCGCCGTGGGGCGGCCGGTGGAGCAGCCGCCAGCCGGGACGCGAAGGCGGCGAGTTCGGCCGCAGGCCCGGTGGTGGCGGCCAGGACGACGGGCAGCGCGGTCCCGGCAGCGGGATGCGCTGGGACCCGACCGACCCGGTACAGCGGCGTGCGCGTTACGCCCTGCTCTCCGGTATGTGGGCCTTCTTCTTCGCGCTGTTCAACCAGCCGGCGATCGGTCTGCTGCTCGGGGCGCTCGCCCTCTACTGGGGCATCAGCTCCCTGCGTGCCAAGCCGCGGGTACCGGACCCGAGCGCCACGGCACCGTCCCCGGCGAACCCTGCGCCGGCCACGGAGGGCGCGGGGGCCGGGAACAGCAAGCCGCAGAGGACGGCGGCGATGAGCGGGCTGGTCACCGCGTCGCTGGCGCTGCTGATCGTCGCCGGGATGTACACCACGCAACTCGTCTACCGCGACTTCTACGCGTGCACCAACGACGCGCTGACGAAGTCGTCCCAGCTCAAGTGCAACGACATGCTGCCGGAGCCACTGGAGAGCCTGATCGGCGTCAAGAGGTAGCCCCGTTGTCGCTCCCGGCGGCGCCCTCCGGGGCCCCCGTGAGATCTCCTGGCTCCGCGGGCTCACAGGGGTCGCGGGACTCGCAGGGCTCGCGGGCGTCACCGGGCTCTGCGGGCTCGCGGGGTTCCGGGGACTCTCGCAGGTGATCCGGCTCGCCCGGCAGGTCCGGCATCAGGCCGCCCGACGCCGCCCTCATCGCCGCCCACCGCACCTCGCGGGCGCCGGTGGAGTGCCAGCCGCGCGGGTCAGGATCCGGCGCCGGGGCTTTGGCCGGCAGGAAGTCGTACGGGTCGAACTCGTCGTCGCCCGGATCGCCCCCGTCGTCGCTCCGGCCGCCCCCTTCACCCAGTTCACGCCAGTCGTTCGCCAGGAAGTCCGGGGTCTCCCTCAATGGGGGCCACCAGGCCACGTGCTCGGCGTCCTCAGCGGCGGCCGGGGACGAGGCCGGGCCAGGAGCCGGTCGGGGGACCGAGACCCGTTCCGCGGCCCGTTCCGCCTGCTCCCCCTGCTTCCCCTGGCCCGCCTGGTCCGCCTGGTCCGCCTGGTCCCCTTGGTGTTCCTGGTGCTCCTTCGCCGTCCGCCTCCAGTCACGGGGCGTACCTTCGCGCAGCCGCCATGCGCGCAGGATGAGCGACAGGGGAACCGCCAGCACCAGCGTCCACGCCAGCGCCGCCGGGCCCGTCTGCCACCAGACAGGGCCGAAATCCGCCAGCCGGCCCGTGCCCAGTGGGCCACCGGCAGCCGCGGCCAGCACGGCCACACCGAGCGCGCACACCACCGAGGCACAGGCGGCCGTCAGCGCGGTCGCCCGTCGGCCCCAGGCCTCCTCGCGCAGCGCGAAGGCGGGGGCGGCCGTACCGACGGTGTACCAGGCGACTGCCACGCCCGCCGCCACCGGAACGGCCGCGACGGACCAGGTCAGCGGTGTTCCGGGCCCCTCGGCCGGCAGCGCGGCGAGCAGCGGGAACCCTGGCACGGCGGGAGTACCGACCAGGGCGACCGGGGCCGCGGTGGCGGACGTGCCCACGGCGAATCCGGGGCCGAGCGCGTACGCGGCCCCCCAGACCGCGGCGTTCGGGACGAGGGCAACGGCCAGGGTCAGTACCGCGAGCCGCCCGGACCACACCCCGCTGAGCTGCAGGAACGAGTCCTGCGCCGTCCCCGCGTGCCAGACCAGGGAGACGGCGGTCAGCAGCGCGCCACCACCCAGCAACACCAGCACACCCACCGCACCGGCCCGGACCGCGACGGGGAACCGGGGCCGCGCGAGCGCGTAACCCACGCCCCGGGGCACCCAGGCCGGGAGCGGACCGAGCGGGCATCCGTTCGCCGTCCACACTCCGGCGGCGGCCGCCCCTGCCGTGACGAGCGGCAGATGCAGCAGGGCGCTCAGCGGGGCCGCGGGCAGCGGTCCGCCCGCCGCGTAGACCGTGGCGACTGCACCGACCAGGAGATAGCCGGCCGTCACCCCGCTGAAGGCGATGAGCGGCGTGACCACGGGCGTCGCGGCGACCGCCAGTGAGGCGATGAGCGGCGCGCCTTCCGGGGTCTCCGGGGCGTCACCGGGGTCGAGCGAGTGCCGGGCCGCGCGGTACACGAGCCCGACCGGCAGCACGGCGAGCAGCAGCGGGGTCAAACCGACCGGCGCCGGCACGCCGGACAACGTGTCGGCCCTGATCAGCTCCGTACCGTGCGCCAGCAGCCACAGCCCGGCCGCGACGTGCATGGCTCCCGTGGGGCCGCTGTCGGGGTAGGGAGAACCGATCCACAGCACGATGACGAGGACGGCGATCGCGCCGAGCCCGAGCCCCGCCGCGATGGCGCCGCCCAGGGCACATACGACGGTCGCCGACGCGCGGGCACGCGCTGAGGGCGGCATCGGCGGCAACGGCGGGCGGCGTTCGGTCACTTGAGTCACGCCGCAATGGTCCCAACGACACGCGGTTTATCCGCGTAACAGGCGAATGACCGTTGTGTCGCTCAATATACGCTTATGTACTTTTTCGCCCAGCGTCGTGCTGTGTGGAGTCCGTCATGACACAGCGCACCGAGTCCGCTTCCGGTCTGTCGCTGCCGGACCCCGACGAGCGCCGCATGCTGCGTGAGGCGAAAGCGATGAGCCGTGAGGAGGTCGCGGCGGTGGTGGGAGTCACCGCCTCGACAGTACGGGCCTGGGAGACAGGCCGGACCGCTCCGCGCGGACGCAAGCGCCAGGCGTACGCGAAACTGCTGGCCGGTATCCAGGCGGACCTCGCCGAGGCCGGCCTGGCGAAGGTCCGGGCGGGAGGCCCGGCGGGCGGGGCGGGGCCGTCCGGACAATCGGCCCGGAGCAAGGCGGAAACGCCGCACGGGCACACCGCCGCGCACGCGCGTCACCGGGCCGCGCCCAGGGCTGCGGCCAAGCCGCCGTCGAACGCGACGGACCCCGCAGCCCCGCACCCGCCTCCCACGGACTCGGCTCCTACGGACTCGGCCCCCAGGAACTCGGCCCCCACGCGCCCGGCCCCGGTCGTGGAACCGGCACCAGCAGCCGCCGCCCCGGAGACGGTGATCGCCCGGGCGGCAGCGCTCACTCCGGCGGAGGCCTTCGACGCCCTGTACGCGTATGCCGCCGCCGCACTGACCCGGCAGGCGTACATGCTCACCGGCCGGCGTGCGCTCTCCCAGGAGGCCGTCCAGTGGGCTTTCCAGCAGGCCTGGCAGCGATGGCCCGAGGTCGCCAGGGACCCGGACCCCGTCGGGTGGGTGCGCGCGGCGGCGTACGAGTACGCCCTGTCGCCCTGGCACCGGCTGCGCCGCGCCCACAAGGAGCCCGACCCGCCGCCGACGAGGACCGAGGACCGCGCGCTGCTGGACGCGCTGCTGGATCTGCCGCCCATGTACCGCCGCACTCTGCTGCTGTACGACGGCGTGGGTCTCGACCTGCCCGAGACGGCCGCCGAGACCGAGGCGAGCACCCCCGCCGCGGCCGGCCGGCTGCTGCACGCGCGCGCGGCCGTCTCGGAGCGACTGCCCGAACTGAAGTCCGCGGCCTCTCTCACCGAGGAGTCGTCCATCCTGCACACCCGGCTGACGGCGCTCACGCCGGTCGGACCGCTGGTGCCGCCGCCCGCCCGGCACGTACGGACGGCGGGCGAGCGAAGGGCACAGCTCTGGACGCGGGCCGCCATCGGCCTCACGACGGTGATTCTGGCGGCGACCCTGTTCACGCTGGTCACCGCGCCCACGCGGTACGAACCGGCGCGGGCGCCCGGCGAGGCCGTTCCCGGCGTACCCCCGCACATGGGTCCGCAGCCCCTGACGCCGCAGGCCAAGGCACTGCGCCAGAAGCTCCGCTCGGCACCCGGGAGCGGACCGCAACGCCTGCTTCCGGAACCGCATTGAGCGCCTGAAGCGGCCCCCGATACGCGTGTGGGCCCGCAACCCCTCAGGGATGCGGGCCCACAACGCGTTACCGGGCGGCGAGCCGCCCCGGCGTCACGCGCCGAGGATCTCGCGCGCCAGCTTGGCGGTCTCGGTCGGCGTCTTGCCGACCTTCACACCGGCGGCCTCGAGGGCCTCCTTCTTCGCCTGGGCGGTGCCGGAGGAACCGGAGACGATGGCGCCCGCGTGGCCCATGGTCTTGCCCTCGGGGGCCGTGAAGCCCGCGACGTAGCCGACGACCGGCTTGGTCACGTTCTTCGCGATGAAGTCCGCGGCCCGCTCCTCCGCGTCGCCACCGATCTCGCCGATCATGACGATCAGCTCGGTCTCCGGGTCGGCCTCGAACGCGGCCAGGGCGTCGATGTGCGTCGTGCCGATGACCGGGTCGCCACCGATGCCGACGGCCGACGAGAAGCCGATGTCACGGAGCTCGTACATCATCTGGTAGGTCAGCGTGCCGGACTTCGACACGAGCCCGATGCGGCCGGGCTTGGTGATGTCGCCCGGGATGATGCCGGCGTTGGACTGGCCCGGGGTGATCAGACCGGGGCAGTTCGGGCCGACGATCCGGGTCTTGTTGCCCTTTGCGGTGGCGTACGCCCAGAACGCCGCGGAGTCGTGCACCGCGATGCCCTCGGTGATGACGACGGCCAGGCCGATCTCGGCGTCGATCGCCTCGACGACGGCGGCCTTCGCGAACGCCGGCGGGACGAAGAGGACGGAGACGTCGGCTCCGGTCTTCTCCATCGCCTCGGCGACGGAGCCGAAGACCGGCACCTCGGTGCCGTCGAAGTCGACCGTCGTGCCCGCCTTGCGCGGGTTCACGCCGCCGACGATGTTGGTGCCGTCACCGAGCATGAGCTTGGTGTGCTTCATGCCGGTGGCGCCGGTCATCCCCTGGACGATGACCTTGCTGTCCTTGGTGAGGAAGATAGCCATGGTGTTGGAGTCCCTCGTCCCTTACTTCGCAGCCGCGAGCTCGGCGGCCTTGTCGGCCGCGCCGTCCATGGTGTCCACACGCTGCACGAGCGGGTGGTTGGCGTCGGACAGGATCTTGCGACCCAGCTCCGCGTTGTTGCCGTCGAGGCGCACGACCAGCGGCTTGGTGACGTCCTCGCCCTTGCTCTTCAGCAGTGCCAGGGCCTGGACGATGCCGTTGGCGACCTCGTCGCACGCGGTGATGCCACCGAAGACGTTGACGAAGACGGACTTGACGTCCGGGTCTCCGAGGATGATCTCGAGGCCGTTCGCCATGACCTCGGCGGAGGCGCCGCCGCCGATGTCGAGGAAGTTGGCGGGCTTCACGCCGCCGTGGGCCTCACCGGCGTACGCGACGACGTCGAGGGTGCTCATGACGAGACCCGCGCCGTTGCCGATGATGCCGACCTCGCCGTCGAGCTTGACGTAGTTGAGGTTCTTGGCCTTGGCAGCAGCCTCGAGCGGGTTGGCTGCTTCCTTGTCCTCGAGCGCCTCGTGGCCGGGCTGGCGGAAGTCGGCGTTCTCGTCGAGCGAGACCTTGCCGTCCAGCGCGATGACGCGGCCGTCGGCGACCTTCGCGAGCGGGTTGACCTCGACGAGGAGCGCGTCCTCGGCGATGAAGGTCTTCCACAGCGTCTGGAGGATCTCGGCGATCTGGCCCGCGACGTCGGCCGGGAACTTCGCGGCCGCAACGATCTCGGCTGCCTTCTCGGCGGTGACACCCTCGTTGGCGTCGACCGGGATCTTCGCCAGGGCCTCGGGCTTGGTGGCCGCGACCTCCTCGATGTCCATGCCGCCCTCGACGGAGGCCATGGCCAGGAAGGTGCGGTTGGTGCGGTCGAGGAGGTACGAGACGTAGTACTCCTCGGCGATCTCCGGCGCGGTCTCCGCGAGCATCACCTTGTGGACCGTGTGGCCCTTGATGTCCATGCCCAGGATCTGACCGGCCTTCTCGACCGCGTCAGCCGGGTCGGAGGCAAGCTTCACTCCGCCGGCCTTGCCGCGGCCGCCGACCTTCACCTGCGCCTTGACGACCGACCGGCCGCCCAGACGCTCGGTCACCTCGCGCGCCGCCTCAGGCGTGTCGATGACTTCACCGGCCAGCACCGGTACACCGTGCTTGGCGAAGAGGTCCCTCGCCTGGTACTCGAACAGGTCCACGCGCGTCCGTCCCTTGTCTTTAAAAGATTCGCAGTGATCGCGGTTCGTAATCTGCGTGGGCGTGCCGCAAAGGGCAACGTGACTGCGCTGTCACAGGGGAGGCGCACACGGTGTCCGGGAGCGCGGCATGTCCGTCTCGCAGGTTATCCCCGTGGGCCACAGGTCCCTAAATCACAGATCACACCAGAGCGGTGATACCTGTCACAGAACCTGTATACACCCCGACACAGAGCTGACACAGAACCGGGCGGCCCCTACCGCCGTAGGGGCCGCCCGGTGATCATTGGGTCGGCGGTGCTCAGACGCCGTACGACGGGTACGAAGGCGCCGAGAGGCCCGAGACCGCGTCCTGAGCGAACTGCGGAGCGATCGACGTCATGCCCTGGACTCCGGCGACCGCGTTCCCGGCCGCGGGTCGGGCGTCCTCGGTGACACCGGAAACGAGTCCGCCGGCGAACGGCTGGACGTCCGACACCACGCCGTACGCGAACAGATCGGCCTCGCCGACGACGCCCTGGGCGAACGGGGCGACCGTCTCGTCGACCGCGCCCTGCACGATCGGCCGAACCTCGGAGACGACGCCCTCCACGAGCGGCTGTGCCTGGCCCGCCACGCCGTGGGCGAGCGGCGGAACCTGGCCCACCACACCCTGCGCGAACGGAGTCGTCACGCCGAGCGCGTCCCGGGCCAGGATGCCGACGTCGCCGACCGCCTGGCCGGCGACGGGGAGCGCCGCGTCGACCGCGGCGGCGGCGATGGGCGGCAGAACGGCTTCGACCGTCTGGGCGACGGCCGGGCCGGCCGCGGTGGTCGCGCCCTGCGCCGTGGTGCGGGCCGTGCTCTCCGCGTAGCCGGGGATCTGCTCGAGCGGGCCGAACAGGTAGTCGATGTCGTCGGCCGCGGGCGCCTCGGGGACGGCCGGCAGGTCGTACGACGGGTACTGGCCCTCGACCAGGTCGCTGACCTGCGCAGCGGCGCCTCGGACGTCCTGGACGTCCGGTACACCGGCCCGGTCCGCCCCGGCCGCGATGTCGCCGGCCGTGTCCTGCGCGTCTCTCTTGACGTCCTCCTCGATGTTCTGGACGTCCTCGACGGCGTCGGCCGCCTGGTCGGGCGTGGACAGCGGCACGGAGACGGGCAGATCGGCCGCGCTCGCGGCCGCGGTGCCGAGGGCCCACATGCCACCGGCCGTGGCGGCGACGGCTATGGAGCGGCGGAGGTTCTTGTGCATGGTTGTGTGATCCTTCGAATTGGTTCGACGGTCCGGAGAGAGTTCCGGATGGCGGGCAGACCTGTCCCGCCCCCGCGCGGCAGGTCATGGAGCGGGGGAGGGCCTGCCCTAGCCGGGGAATTCGAGGATTTCCTGGGGTCCTTGGCGGAGCGGTGTGGTGGCGGCGGGGAATCCGGCCCCGGGGACGAGCGCGGACACCGCGCCGTCAGAGGCGGCGGCCTGCGGATCGGCCGGACGCGGCGGTTTCACCTCACCGGCCTGCAAGGCGGCGTCGCCGCACGGACCGGCGGGTGCGTGGGGAGCCTGCTCGTGCTTCCCCTTCACAGCCCCCGGGTGCGCCGCGTCGTACCGGCTGCCCGGGGCCGTCTGCCCCCAGGCCGCCGGGTGGTACGAGGATGCGGGCAGCGGCACCGCTCGGTGAGACTGCGCCGGGGAGGGGGAGGAGTCGGCCGCCTGCCGGTCGGGTTCGGGGAGCGTGCGCTCCTTCCCGGGGGCCTGCTTCACGGGCGCCTGCGGGGTGTGGTCCCCGCCCGGGCCGCCGTGAGGGGGCAGTGGAACGGGCAGCGCGTCGTCGACTTCCTCGGCCACCTTGCCGACCGGCCGCAGGACCCGCTGCACGGTGTCCGTGACGGGCCGGGGCAACTCCCCCACGGTGTCGGTGACGCGCCGGGTCGACGTGCCCACCGTGTCGGTGACGCGCCGGGTCGACGTGCCCAACCGGTCGGCGGCCCCGCCCGGTTCACGCGGGGCCATGTCGTGCACGCGGGCCTTCACCCCGTCCACCTCGCCCTGGACCGTCGCGATCCCGGCGCCGGGGGCCACCGGCAGTTCCGCCGCCCGGGCCTGTCCGGCGCAGAGGAAGCCGAGTGCCACCAGACCCCCGAGGAAGAGCACCGCGTACAGCGCACGCCGCCCGGCCGCGGCGCGCGGATCGCGCACGGCGGCAGCGGAAGGAGCAAGCGCTGCGCTCAAGATGGAGGAGCCTTCCCAGAGGCGACGGAACACGGCATTCCGTGGGGGAACAGGACGATGCTCGCACGGACCTCCCGGGGTCACGCAAGTCCCGTGTTACTGATGGGTCACCATGTCCGGTATGGGTAGCGGCCGTTTCTCGATCGCAGCCGCCATCACCTCCGGGAAGAGGTCCGGAGTGCACGCGAACGCGGGGGCACCGAGCGCGGCGAGGTCTGCCGCGTGCCGGCGGTCGTAGGCAGGGGCACCTTCGTCGGAGAGCGCGAGCAGCGCGACGAACTGCACGCCCGCCGCCCTCATAGCGGCGACCCGTTTGAGCATCTCGTCCCGGATTCCGCCCTCGTACAGATCGCTGATGAGGACGACGACGGTGTCCGCGGGCCGGGTGATCTGCGACTGGCAGTACGCGAGCGCCCTGTTGATGTCGGTGCCCCCGCCCAGCTGGGTACCGAAGAGCACGTCGACCGGGTCCTCCAGTTGGTCCGTGAGGTCCACCACGGCGGTGTCGAAGACGACGAGGCGGGTGGCGATGGAGCGCATGGAGGCCAGGACCGCGCCGAAGACCGAGGCGTAGACGACCGACGCCGCCATCGACCCCGACTGGTCGATGCACAGTACGACGTCCTTCTTGACGGACTGCGAGGCCCGCCCGTAGCCGACCAGCCGCTCCGGCACGATGGTCCGGTACTCCGGCAGGTAGTTCTTCAAATTGGCCCGGATGGTGCGGTCCCAGTCGATGTCCCGGTGACGCGGTCTGCTGATCCTGGCCGAACGGTCCAGCGCTCCGGTGAGCGTGGCGCGTGTCCGGGTGGCGAGGCGCTTCTCCAGGTCCTCGACGACCTTGCGCACGACGGCGCGTGCCGTTTCCTTCGTCGTCTCCGGCATCGCCTTGTTGAGCGACAGGAGTGTGCCCACCAGATGCACGTCCGCCTCGACGGCTTCCAGCATCTCCGGCTCCAGCAGCAGGGCGGAGAGCCCGAGCCGGTCGATGGCATCACGCTGCATCACCTGCACGACGGAGCTCGGGAAGTACGTACGGATGTCTCCCAGCCAGCGCGCCACTGACGGCGCCGACGCCCCGAGCCCGGCCGAACGGTCCATGCCGCTCTGCGCCTGCCCTCTCTTGCCGTACAGCGCGGCGAGCGCGGCGTCCATCGCCGCGTCCTGCCCGGCGAGGGAGTGTCCGGTCCCCTCGGCCGCCTCGCCGCCCAGCACCAGCCGCCAGCGCCTGAGCCTCTCTTCGGTACGGTCCGCGGTCATTGAGCCACCTCCCCAGGCAGGTCGAGCAGCAGGCGAAGAACAGGCAGCACAGCGTCCGCGCGCTTCGGGTCCAGCTCCGCGGCGAAACCGGGTACGGCCGCCGCGGTGGCTCCGGCGGCCGGCCCGGTCCGGCCGGCGGGGCCGGCGGGGCCGCGCCGTACCAGCTCGCCGAGGGTGCGGCGCACCCCTGGCTCGTACGCCGAGAACGTGCGGCGCAGCAGCGGCAGTACATCGGTGAAGGCGTCCGCGGACACCGTGGTGAGCCAGCTGTCGAGCAGGGCCAGCAGCCCCTCGTCGTGCACGAGCAGCATTCCCCCGCCCGCGCTGCCGCCGACGAAGCCCTCGATCCAGGCCGCGGCGTCCCCCGGCGGGGCCCCCGCCGACAGCGCGAGCGCCATGAGCCGGGCCGCCTCGTCCTCCTCGAGCCGCCCGTCGTCCAGCAGCAGCCGGGCGGCACGGCCGCGTATGACGCCGGGCACGGTGTCCCGCCCGGCGAGCGTCCGCAGCATCGCCGACCACCGGCCGCGCAACCCGTCGTCGGCCAGCAGACCGATCGCCGTGTGCACGCCGTCCACATGGCCGCGCATCTCCGCCGCGCCGTCGGCGTCGAGACCGGCACACGCGGGCGGCAGGCCGACACAGACCCGCTCGGCCAGGCCCGCCGCCACCTCGGCCAGCGCGGCCGTTCCCGTACCCCGGACATCCCCGTACCGCAGGGAACGGGCCAGCGCGGGCAGTGCCTGGGCGAGATGACCGACGTCCGCGTCCAGCGCCGCCCGGTCGGCCAGGACCTTCATCACCAGAGGCAGGGCGTCCGGCAGTTCGGCCAGCAGGCATCGCTCGGCGAGTGCGGTGACCTCGCTCAGCGCGGTGGCCGCGACGGCTTCCGACTCGGCCCTGGCCGTGGCGGCGGAGAGCACGGTCGTCCCCCACACCCCGGCCTCGGCCACCCGCACCGAGAGCTCCGGCTCCCACCGCAGCCGCCAGGTCTCCCGGAATGTGCCGGTACTGCCGCGTGAGCGCGCCGGCTCCCCCCATCCGACGGACAGCAGCCGCAGCCGGTGCAGCAGCCGGCTCCGACCGGCGTCCGTCTCCTTGCGGAGGTCGAGCTCCAACTCCCTTTCCACCGCTTCGGGCTTGAGCCGCAGGGTGCGCTGCGCGCGGGTCAGGTCACGTTGCAGCGGCACCACGGGGGCGGACTCGGGTACTTCACCGAGGACGTCACCGACGACCAGCCGGTCCTGGACGAGCGAGAGCGGTATGTCGGAGCCCTCGCACATCACGGCCCGGACTGCATCGGTGGTCTCCGAGAGACCGGCCAGCGGACGGCCCCGCATGGCGGCGAGGGTTTCGGCGAGCCGGACCGCCTCGATGACATGGGCGGACGAGACCGGGCGGTCCTCCTCTCGCAACAGGCCCGCCACCTTGGTCATCCACCGCTCGACCGGCCGGTCCGGGGCGCTGAACAGATGTCCGTACCAGCCGGGCGAGGCGATGCCCGCGCCGTATCCGCTGTCCCGGGAGAGCCGCCGGTGTGTCCATGGCACCCAGGTCATCTCTACCCGTGCCTTGGGCAGGCCCTTGAGCACAGCCCGGTCGGCCGTGGCCGTGGTCCGCTCCCGGAGCGCCGGCACATGCCAGGCCCCGCACACCACGGCGAACTCGTCACCGAACTCACGCTTGGCAGCGCGCAGCTGGAGCCGCATATGGGCCTCGCGCACAAGATCTCGCCTGTGTCCGCCGTCCCCGTACGTCTCGCGCAGCGCGGCCATCGCGTCACTCAGCGCCTCGAACGCGGCCAGCGGGCCCGCCGTGTCGCGGTGCTCCACGACGTCCTCCCACCAGCGCTCCGGGTCGTCGTAACCGGCTGTCCCGGCCAGGACGGCGATCGGGTCGATGCGCAGTGCCTCCTCGGACGGCTCCTCCCCCTGATCCGCTTTCTGTCCGGCTCCCTGTCCGGCCTCCGGTTCCGGGCCGCCCGGCCGCTCCTCGGGCAGCGCGAGGGAATGGGCGGCGGGGAGGTCGATGAAGCGAACGGGTAGCTGCTGTTCGAGCGCCCAGCGGATGGCCACCCACTCCGGGGAGAACTCGGCCAGCGGCCAGAACGCGGCCCGCCCCGGGTCGTCCGTGACATGTGCCAGCAGCGCGACCGGTGGGCGCATGTCCTCGTCCGCGGCCAGCGCCAGCACCGCGTCCCCCTCCGGCGGGCCCTCGACCAGTACGGCCCGCGGCCCGGCCGCCTCGAGCGCGGCCCGCACCGCACGGGCCGAGCCGGGCCCGTGATGGCGCACCCCGAGCAGGGCGGGACCTGTCATACCGAGACCTCCCGGCAGGCACGGTAGAAGTCCTTCCAGCCGTCGCGCTCGCGGACGACGGCCTCCAGGTACTCCTGCCAGACGACCCGGTCTGCCGCCGGGTCACGCACCACTGCTCCGAGAATCCCGGCGGCGACGTCCGATGGCCGCAGGACTCCGTCGCCGAAGTGCGCGGCCAGCGCGAGGCCGCTGGTGACGACCGAGATGGCTTCGGCCGTGGACAGCGTGCCGCTCGGCGACTTCACCTTCGTACGGCCGTCGCCGGTGACTCCGTCCCGCAGCTCACGGAAGACCGTCACCACTCGGCGGATCTCCTCGATGCCCTCGGGCGCGGCCGGCAGGTCCAGCGAGCGCCCCAACTGGTCGACGCGCCGGGCCACGATGTCCACCTCGGCGTCGGCGGTGGCGGGCAGCGGCAGCACAACCGTGTTGAAACGGCGGCGCAGGGCGCTGGAGAGTTCGTTCACCCCGCGGTCACGGTCGTTCGCCGTGGCGATGAGGTTGAAGCCGCGGACGGCCTGCACCTCCTGTCCCAACTCCGGTATCGGCAGCGTCTTTTCGGAGAGCACGGTGATGAGCGTGTCCTGGACGTCCGCGGGGATACGGGTGAGCTCCTCCACCCGCGCGGTCATGCCCTCGGCCATGGCCCGCATGACGGGGCTGGGTACCAGCGCGTCGCGGCTCGGCCCGTGGGCGAGCAGCTGGGCGTAGTTCCAGCCGTATCGGATGGCCTCCTCCGGTGTCCCCGCGGTGCCTTGCACCAGCAGTGTCGAATCACCGCTGACAGCGGCAGCGAGATGCTCCGACACCCAGGTCTTCGCGGTGCCGGGCACACCGAGCAGCAGCAGAGCGCGGTCGGTGGCGAGCGTGGTGACGGCCACTTCGACGATGCGGCGTGGCCCCACGTACTTGGGCGTGATCACCGTCCCGTCGGGCAAGGTGCCGCCGAGCAGATAGGTCGCCACCGCCCACGGTGACAACTGCCAACGCACGGGCCGCGGCCGGTCGTCGGCGGCTGTCAGCGCCTTGAGTTCGTCGGCGAAAGCGTCCTCGGCATGCGGCCGGATCGCCTCGTTCTCGGGCACGGTCATGGATCCCCCTCCAGATCTCCCGGATGTGGTTTCCACCGTGCACCACCCCACTGACAATCGACCCTCGGCCGATCACCTGCACAGGTCAGATGGATTGTCAGTGCAGGGACCTACCGTCGGGGACATGCTGCAATTGAACGGGGGACAACCCCCGAACCCCCGGGCACAGGGGGTGCGATGGAGTGCGGAACAGGTGCTGTCGCTGGCTCCTGACGACGCATCACGCAGAGCCGGAAGCAAACTCGGCACCGCGGGGCCGTGGTCGGAGGCGGGCAGCTCCGGAGCGGGTGCGGTGTGGGGGCTGTGCAAGGGCAGCGGCAGCAAGCCGTACCGGACGGTGGTCGACACGGCCGAGGTCGCGTACAAGTGCTCCTGCCCGAGCAGGAAGTTCCCGTGCAAACACGCCCTGGGCCTGCTGCTGCTCTGGGTGTCGGACGACCACACGGTGCCGGACACCGAAGAGGAGCCCGGCTGGGCCGGCGAATGGCTCGAAGGACGCAGGAAACACGCCGAGAAGAAGCAGGAGACCGGCGCGGCCGTGGCGAAGGCCGCCGATCCCGAAGCGGCCAGGCGTCGGGCCGAGCGCCGCGCCGAGCGGATCACCTCCGGCGCCACGGAGCTGGAGCAGCGGCTGTCGGACCTGCTGCGCGGCGGACTGGCCGCGGCCGAGCGTCCGGGTTACGGGCTGTGGGAGGAGACGGCGGCCCGCATGGTCGACGCTCAGGCGCCGGGACTGGCCGGCCGCGTGCGGGAGTTGGGGGCCATTCCGTCCTCGGGCCAGGGCTGGCCCGTGCGGCTGCTGGAGGAGTGCGCCCTGCTCCACATGCTGGACCGGGCGTGGCTGGGCCTGGACCGGTTGCCGGAGGCGCTCGCCGCGACGGTACGGAGCAGGGTCGGCCTGCCCGCCGTGGCGGACGGCCGAGCCGTCCGTGACCACTGGCTGGTGCTCGCACAGTACGACACCGCGGACGGCAGACTCACCACACGCCGGATCTGGCTGCGCGGCCGCGCGTCGGGACGCACCGCCCTGGTCCTCGACTTCGGTCCGCCCGGCCGGCCACCTCAACTCTCCCTATCGGTCGGCCTGGTGCTCGACGCCGCGCTCACCCCCTTTGCCGGGTCAGGGCAACTGCGGGCCGAACTCGGCAAGCGGTTCGCTGCGCCGGCACCACTTGCCGACCGTCCGCCGGGCGTGGACACGAGGACGGCGGTCGGGCTGTACGGACAGGCGCTGCTCGACGATCCCTGGCTGGACTCATGGCCGGTAACCCTGCACCGCGTCATACCCGTTCCGGCCGACGGCGGCTGGCAACTGGCCGACGCGGAGGGCGACTCCGCCCTGCCCGTCAGCCACGCGTTCCACTCCCTGCCGGGTCTGTGGCAGCTCGCCGCCCTGTCCGGTGGTGCCCCGGTGACCGTGTTCGGCGAATGTGGCCACCGCGGCTTCAACCCCCTGACGGCCTGGCCGGAGGGACCGGGAGAAGCGGTCGCGCTGGCCTGAAACGGCCGCCCCGAACGACGGACCTGAACGACCGGCCCCACGGCCGCCCCGAACGACGGAGGGATTCGATGACCGGCACCACCACGCCCTGGGAAGAGCTCGTCACCTCGGCTCTGCTGGGCACCGACCGGCGGCCGCCGGCGGCCGATCCGGCCCGGCCCGGCCACGACGCCACGGCGGCACTCCTGGACGCGGCGGCAGTGCACACCGTGCGGCGCCGGGCAGGGCTGCTCCCGGCGCGTGCCGCCGAGCGTCCCGAACCGGCTGCGCACGACCCGCGCCCCGCCCTGCCCGCGGCAGCCCGCCGCCGGCTGGCCCAGCTGCTGGCCGACCGGTCCGGGGCTGCGGGCACCGGGGGGCGGCGCGGATCCTCGCCGGACCTCACCGAACTGCTCCCCCAATGGCTCGCCGCGGCCAACCGGCGCCGCTTCCAGGCGCCGCACACGCTGCTTCCCGCGCTGCTGGACGCGGCCCGCGCCCGCACCGATCTGCGGCCGCAGGCGCTCACCCTGGCCGGACCGCGGGCCCTGTGGCTGGCACGCCTCAATCCGGACTGGAAATTCGCGCTGCGCGGCGCGGCCGGCAGTTCGGTGCTCCCGGACCCGGGCGACACCGGTCAAGTGGCGCTCCTGTGGCAGGAGGGGCTCTTCGCGGAACGGGTCGCCCTGCTCGGCGCGGTACGAGCTCATGACCCGGCCGCGGCGCCGGCTCTGCTGGCCACCACCTGGGCAGCCGAGCGGGCCGAGGACCGGCTGATGTTCCTCGACTCGTTGCGCACCGGACTCTCCGATGCCGATGAGCCCTTCCTCGAGCAGGCTCTCTCGGACCGCAGCCGCAATGTCCGCGCCACAGCCGCGGAGCTGCTTTCGGCACTGCCCCGGTCTGCTCTGGCCGCACGGATGGCCGCCCGGTCGGAGTCCTGCGTGAGCCTGGACCGTACGGAAGGGGACGTACGCATCGGGGTGGAGGCACCGCACGAGTGCGACGCCGCGATGCAGCGGGACGGCGTGGTGCCCAAGCCCCCGACGGGGCGCGGCGAGCGGTCGTGGTGGCTGGGCCAGCTGGTGGAGGCGGCCCCACTGTCCGGCTGGCCGAGTCGGCTCGGCGGCCGTACGCCCGAGCAGATCGTGGCTCTGCCGGTGGCCGACGGCTGGCGGGAGGAGCTGCACGCCGCCTGGTGCCGCGCGGCGGTACGGCAACGGGACGCGGACTGGTCCCGGGCCCTGCTCGGTGCCCCCGCGCTGCCCCCCGACACCGGTCCCGGCACCGCCTCCCTCGCCGAGCGCGCGAAACTGCTGGCCACACTGCCGGGGGACGAGCGGGCGGTGTGGGTTGCCGATTTCATCGGCGCGCACGGCATGTCCGAGGCGTTCCAGCTGCTGGGCGTGTGCGCCGTCCCCTGGGCCGAACCGCTGGGCCGGGCGGTGGTCGACGCGCTGGACATCGCACGGGACGCCGGGAGCTATCCCTGGAGCTTCAGCGGAGTGATGGGCCTGGCGGAACGCTGCCTGGACCCGGCGGAGGCGAGTCGGCTCGAAATTCTGACGGCGACACCGGACGAGGCGGAGGACGCGTCACCCGGCGCCGGCGGCTACTGGTCGGAGGCCTTCCAGCGGCTGGTCTCCACCCTGAGCCTGCGCGCCGCGATGCTGGCGGAGCTGGACATCCCGACGGAACCGGGCCCGGACCGCCCCGGCCCATGAATCCCGGTCCTCCGGCATTCATGGGCCGGACCAGGCGCTGAGGCAGCCAGCGGGAGGCAGGGCCGCCCCGGCACACGGCTGGCACCGCCCCGGCGCGGGGGCGGTGGCGTACCGGCGCGGGGCGGTCAGGCTTCGGCGGGCTGGCGGACGTTTGCGCGGACCCAGTCCACGATCGACGCCGTAGTCGCACCCGGGGTGAAGATCTCGGCCACGCCCTTTTCCTTGAGCGGGGCGATGTCCGCCTCCGGAATGATGCCGCCGCCGAAGACCTTGATGTCTTCCGCGTCGCGCTCCCTCAGCAGTTCGAGCACCTTCGCGAAGAGCGTGTTGTGCGCGCCCGAGAGGATGGACAGACCGATCGCGTCGGCGTCCTCCTGGATGGCGGTGTCCACGATCTGCTCGGGCGTCTGGTGCAGGCCGGTGTAGATGACCTCCATACCGGCGTCACGCAGGGCCCGCGCGATGACCTTGGCCCCGCGATCGTGGCCGTCGAGACCCGGCTTGGCCACCACCACGCGGATCGGACCGGTCACACCCATCACTGCCTCCATGTACCGACTGCGCCCTCATTGGCACGGGTCCCCGGTTCGCAAGGGCCGGGGATGTGAACGAACGTTATCGACAGCATCCCGCAACCCGCCGTTTCGCGGTGGATAGCGAGGGGGAAATCACACGTGGGACATGTTCGCTTTGCGCCGCGCCCGCGTCACCCGGCTCAGGAGCCGCCAGCAGGGAACGGTCGCAAGGGGAGCCGCAACGAGGGCGCCGCCCCACCCTGCCGCCAGCCGCACGGCACGGTGGGGCGGCATACCGGCACCGGTACGGCAGGGCACGGCAGCATGCTCGCTCGACCGCACCCCGCCTGCCGGCCTCCTCCGCCGCGGAGCCCCATGAGGGCATACGGGGGACGGAGCCGTCCTCCCTCGTGCCATTCGGGAGGTCGGCCATGAGGTTCCAGCTCCTGCTACCCCCTTGCGTCCGCCACGTGCGCCTCTCGGCCGCGCTGCTGCGGGCGACCACGCTGGAGCTGGCGATCCTCGCCGGCCACCTCATCCTCTACCCCACAGGCATCAGCCAGGAGCGCCGCCGAGTCTCCGCGGGCTCCCTGACGTCCACCGGAGCAACCGGAACCGCAGCGGCCGCCGGTGCCGCGCAGCTGCCGGCCGACCGCACGTCCGGTACGCCGGTGGTCCTGCTGCACGGGTTCGTCGACAACCGGTCCGTATTCGTTCTGCTCCGGCGCTCACTGGTCGCGCAGGGCAGGCACCATGTGGAGTCGCTCAACTACTCCCCGCTCACGTGTGACATCCGGGCCGCCGCCGACCTGCTCGGCAGGCACATCGAGGAGATCTGCGCACGTAGCGGCCACGGCCAGGTCGACATCGTGGGGCACAGCCTCGGCGGCCTCATAGCCCGCTACTACGTGCAGCGCCTCGGCGGCGACACCCACGTCCGGACGCTGGTCACGCTGGGCACCCCGCACGCGGGAACCCGGATAGCCCCATTGATGAGCGCGCACCCCATCGTGCGACAGATGCGTCCCCACTCCGATGTGATCGAGGAGCTGCGCGAACCGGCACCGAATTGCCTGACCCGATTTGTCAGCTTCTGGAGCGACCTCGACCAGTTGATGGTTCCACTCGAGGCCGCCTGCATCGACCACCCCGACCTGATCGTGCAGAACGTGCGGGTCAGCGGCATCGGCCATCTCGCGCTGCCCGTGCACCCGGCCGTCGCGGCCGGGATCCGCCAGGCCCTGGAGGCCGCGGAAGCCCCGACAGACACCTCGGGAACGGTCTCGGTT
The DNA here is from genome assembly GCF_040682335.1 of Streptomyces sp. NPDC051219. Classification (NCBI taxonomy): domain Bacteria; kingdom Bacillati; phylum Actinomycetota; class Actinomycetes; order Kitasatosporales; family Streptomycetaceae; genus Streptomyces; species Streptomyces sp. NPDC051219. The sequence continues at coordinate 156,296 of NZ_JBFBAS010000004.1, read as the reverse complement.
GCCTGAGGGACCCACCCCCGACATCGAACGTTCATCGAACACAGGGCCAAGGCTCCGCCCGCAGTCAGCCGAAAGGCGGTCGAATGCCCGGTTCCTGAACGCCCGAAACCTGCCGAAGATTGTCGCCGTCGCGTACCGCCGGGTACAGTCGCGCCACTGCTCTCCTCTGGGGTACCCATCCCCAGACCCCAGGCCCCCGCTGCCGAGGCGAAAGAGAAGTTGGTGAACGACCGTCACCCGTCGGGGTTCTCTACCCCCCCGGCTCCCGACGCCTCCTACGCGCAATACGCGTCGTACGAGGACCAGGGAACCTTCGCCGGCGACCCCCTCTTCGGTGCGCTTCCGAGCGAGTACGACGGCGGCCACAGCGGCCAGTACGACAACACGCAGTGGGCCGGCGGCGCCTACGCCTCTGCGGATTACAGCGGATACGGCACACAGCAGGCCGCAGCCGAGACCGGTGGCTACGACACCGGCACCTACGGCACCGGCAGTTACAACGGTGGCTACGGGACCGGCAGTTACGACTCGGGCAACTACGAGTCCGGCGGTTACGACTCCGGCAGCTATCAGACCGGCAGTTACGGGACCGGCCACCACGACACCACCGCCTGGACCGCCGAGGGGCACCCCGCGGCCGTGCAGATCCCGGCCCAGGTCAGCTATGACACCACCGGGCAGTGGGACGCCAACGCCTGGAACCGGACGGGCCAGTTCGAGAGCGACCAGTTCGCCGACGGCCGGCTCGAGAACGCCACCCACGGGTACGCCACGGGCCAGTGGACGACACAGGGCTTCGAAACCGGTACATACGACGCGACCGCCTGGAACTCGGGCACAACCGAGGATTCGGAACAAGAGACGCCCCCCGCCGCTGAGTTCACCGCGGGCGAGTTCGCCGAGTTCGAGGCCGCGACCTGCATGTACGAGTCCGAAGCCGAAGCCGAGGCCGAGCCGGTCTCCGAACCGGAAGCCGACTTCGTCTCCGACCACGACGCCGGACCGCCACTCGAAGCGGAACTCGCCGCCGCGACCGCCTCGCCCGCCGGCCCCCGCCCCGTCCGCCGCGCCTCCGGTAACCGCAGCCGCCGCCGTACGCCCGCGAAGCGCTCCGCACTCCTCACCGTCGCCGTTCCGTCCGCCTGTGTCATGGGCGTCGCCGGCATCGCCGCCGCCTCAGTCAGCGGACTCGGCGACGTACAGCCGGACGACACCACCACGCAGGCCGCCCCGGACCCCGCCTCGGTCAAGCCGGTCGCCGCCAACAGCAAGCTCGACACGCAGCTCGCCGCGCTCAGCGCCGACGCCGACGACTTCGCCGACCGCGCCAGCCGCACCCAGGAGCGGATCGACCTCAAGGAGCGGCAGGCCGCCGAGAAGAAGAAGCGTGAGGAGGAGGCCCGCCGCAAGGAGCTGCTGCGCCCCAAGTTCGCGCTTCCTGTGGAGCAGAACGGACTGAGCGCCCAGTACGGCCAGGCCGGCGTCAACTGGATGTCGGTGCACACCGGAATCGACTTCCCGGTCGCTTACGGCACGCCGGTGATGGCGGCGACCGACGGTACGATCCGCACCCAGTGGAACAGCGCCTACGGCAACATGGCGATAGTGACCGCCCCCGACGGCACCGAGACCTGGTACTGCCATCTCAGCAGCACCAAATTCCGCTCAGGCACGGTCAAGGCCGGCGACGTGATCGCGTACTCCGGCAACTCGGGCAACTCCACCGGCCCGCACCTGCACTTCGAGGTACGGCCCGGCGGCGGCTCGGCGATCGACCCGCTTGCGTGGCTGCGCAGCCACGGTCTCGACCCGACGTAACCGGCCCGGGACCGGTCCCGGGGACTGGACGCCCCCGGCTACCGCCTCCCACCGGCCGCCTACAGCTTCTGTACCGGCGCGTACCGCAGCAGCAGCCGCTTCGGCTTGGCGTCCCCGAAGTCGATCGTCGCCTGGGCGTCCCCGCCGCTTCCGGTCACTTCCTGCACGGTCCCCAGTCCGAACTGGTCGTGTGTGACCCGGTCCCCCACCGCCAGCGCGATCACCGGCTTGTCCGTCGCACGCCGCGTGGCGAAGCCGGAAGGCCCGGACCGCGACCGCGCCGAGGAGAGCGACGACGTCAGCGAGGAAGTGATCCCCGACGTCGGGCCGGCGGGAAGCTGCGCGCCCTTCCGCTTCCACTCAAGATGCTGCTCCGGAATCTCCTCCAGGAACCGCGACGGCGGGTTGTACGCGGGCTGGCCCCACGCGCTGCGCATCGAGGAGCGCGTGAGATAGAGCCGCTCACGCGCCCGGGTGATGCCCACGTACGCCAGCCGCCGCTCCTCCTCCAGCTCCTTGGCCTGCCCGAGAGAGCGCATGTGCGGGAAGACACCGTCCTCCATGCCCGTCAGGAAGACCACCGGGAACTCGAGGCCCTTGGCTGTGTGCAGCGTCATCAGAGTGATCACGCCCGAGCCGTCGGTGTCCTCGTCCGGGATCTGGTCGGAGTCGGCGACAAGAGCCACCTGCTCAAGGAAGTCGGCCAGCGTGGCGCCCGGGCCGACAGGCGCTGCCGCGTCCGTGCCGCGCTCCTGCTCGAACTCCAGGGCCACTGCGGCCAGTTCCTGGAGGTTCTCGATCCGCGTTTCGTCCTGCGGGTCGGTGGACGCCTGGAGCTCCGCCAGATATCCCGTGCGTTCCAGGACCGCTTCCAGCACGGTGGCGGGCCCTGCCCCCGACTCGACGATGGTGCGCAGGTCGTCCATCAGGACGTTGAAGCGCTTGACCGCGTTGGCCGAGCGGGCAGCCATGCCGTACGCCTCGTCGACCCGCTTCAGCGCCTGCGGGAAGGTGATCTTCTCGCGCAGCGCCAGGGCTTCGATCATGGCCTCTGCGCGGTCGCCGATACCGCGTTTGGGGACGTTAAGGATGCGCCGGAGCGGGACCGCGTCCTCCGGGTTAGCCAGTATCCGCAGGTAGGCCAGCACATCGCGGACCTCCTTGCGCTCGTAGAAGCGCACACCGCCGACGACCTTGTACGGCAGGCCGACCCGGATGAAGATTTCCTCGAAGACACGGGACTGGGCATTGGTCCGGTAGAAGATCGCGACGTCCCCGGCCTTGGCGTCGCCCGCGTCTGTCAGCCGGTCGATCTCGTCCGCGACGAACTGTGCCTCGTCGTGCTCGGTGTCCGCGACATAGCCGATGATCCGGGAGCCGCTGCCGGCATTCGTCCACAGGTTCTTGGGGCGACGGCTCTCGTTGCGCTCGATGACCGCGTTGGCGGCGCTGAGGATGGTCTGCGTCGAGCGGTAGTTCTGCTCCAGCAGGATCGTCGTCGCGTCCGGGTAGTCCTCCTCGAACTGGAGGATGTTGCGGATGGTGGCACCACGGAACGCGTAGATCGACTGGTCGGCGTCGCCCACCACGCACAGCTCGGCGGGCGGTACTTCGTCGGTGCCCTGACCCACCAGTTCGCGCACGAGCGTGTACTGAGCGTGGTTGGTGTCCTGGTACTCGTCGACCAGGACGTGCCGGAACCGCCGCCGGTAGTGCTCGGCGACGTCCGGGAAGGCCTGGAGCAGGTGCACCGTGGTCATGATGATGTCGTCGAAGTCGAGCGCGTTGGCCTCACGCAGCCGCGACTGGTACATCGCGTACGCCTCGGCGAGCGTCTTCTCGAAGCCGTCGGCAGCCTGCCCGGCGAAGGTCTCCTCGTCGATCAGCTCGTTCTTCAGGTTCGAGATCTTCGCGCTGAAGGACTTCGGCGGGAACTTCTTGGGGTCGAGGTCCAGGTCGCGGCAGACCAGGGCCATCAGTCGCTTGGAGTCCGCGGCGTCGTAGATCGAGAACGACGACGTGAAGCCCAGCCTCTTCGATTCGCGCCGCAGAATCCGGACGCACGCGCTGTGGAAGGTCATGACCCACATCGCATGGGCACGCGGTCCGACCAGGCTCTCGACCCGCTCCTTCATCTCACCGGCGGCCTTGTTCGTGAAGGTGATCGCCAGGATCTCGCCGGGGTGGACCCGGCGCGCGGACAGCAGATGTCCGATCCGGTGCGTCAGCACCCGGGTCTTGCCGGAACCCGCGCCGGCGACGATGAGCAGCGGTGATCCGGAGTGCGCCACCGCGGCCCGCTGCTGCTCGTTCAGCCCGTCGAGAAGCGCGGCGGGGTCGATGACTGGCCGGGCGGCCCCGTCCCGGTAGTACGCGTCGCGGTCGACGGGCGCGTCGAACTCGCCCCCGAAGAGGTCGTCCGCACCCGCTTCCGGTGCGTGCTCCTCGGGGGGCGGCGGGTGCTCCTCGCCGGAAGGCTGGAGGTCCGCCAGGAAACTGTCGTCAAAGAGGCTGCTCATCGCCTCCCGAGTCTAGGCCGCCGCACCGACAGCCCGACCACGAGTTCCGGCAGGTAACGAAAATGTATCGGACATATCGAACATCAGGCTTCCCCCCAACCACACCGATTGGCTAGCGTGCTCCGCCAAGGCCGTCCGTGCCCTCGTCGGCGAACCACGCCAGAACGGACGGCCTCGCGCCGAGTCCGGCCTGCCGTAAGGCAGTTCGGAGCCGGGGACCCAACATGCACAACCGGGGTGAATCGGACCGGCTCCGCCGGACCGTAGGGCGACCTTCCGTACTGCCCGAACCCGACAGCTAACCCGGTAGGCGGTCCACGGAAGGAGATGCCGGCCTTGGCGTCGCATCGCAAGCCGCGCACCCGGATACGAACCACCGCTCCCGCAGTCGGGATCACGACCGCAGCAACCGCAGCACTGGCCTCCGTCAGCCTCCTCGCCCAGAGCGCGAGCGCCGCGCCCGGCGCGCCCGCCGAGCCGAAGCCGAGCGTCGAGGACGTGCAGAAGAAGGTCGACGAGCTGTACCGCCAGGCGGGGACGGCCACCCAGAAGTACAACGCCGCCAAGGAGCGCACCGACACCCAGCGCAAGAAGGTCGACGGACTGCTCGATCAGGTGGCGCAGAACACCGAGAAGCTGAACGAGACCCGGCGCGAGCTCGGCACCTATGCCGCCGCGCAGTACCGCACGGGCGGCATGAGCCCCACCGCCACCCTCCTGCTCGCCGACGACCCGCAGGGCTACTTCGCCCAGGACCACCTGATGGACCGGCTCGGCGTCCGTGAGCAGGAGATCCTCGCGGACTACCGCGCCCAACAGGCCGACGCGACCAGGAAGCGGGCGGAGGCGGCCGAGAGCCTGCAGACGCTCACCACCTCGCAGGCCGGCCTCAGCGCCGGGAAGCAGGAGGTCCAGCGGAAGCTGGCAGAGGCGCGCGAACTGCTGTCGAAGCTGACCGCCGAGGAGAAGGCGCGGCTTGCCGCGATCGAGAAGAGGAAAGAGGAAGAGGCCAGACGGAAGTCCGAGGAGCTGGCGCGCAAGCAGGCGGCCGCGGAGAAGCAGCGCCAGGAGGAGGCCCGGCAGGACCAGCAGCCGGCCCCGGGCACGGATACGGGCGCGGGCACCGGCTCCGGTGCCGGTACTGGCACCGGCACCGGGTCCGGGACGTACGCCGCCAAGGCGGAGAAGGTGCTCTCCTTCGCCCGCGCCCAGATCGGCAAGCCGTACGTCTGGGGGGCGACAGGGCCCAGCTCTTTCGACTGCTCGGGCCTGACCGTGGCCGCGTGGAAGACCGCCGGCGTCGACCTGCCGCGCACCACCTGGGACCAGGTGAACGTCGGCACGCGCGTGGCCACCGCCGACCTGCTCCCCGGTGACCTGGTCTTCTTCTACGACGACATCAGCCACGTCGGCATATACATCGGCGACGGCAAGATGATCCACGCCCCGAAGCCGGGGACCAACGTCCGCGAGGAGTCGATCTACTACATGCCGATCTACGGCAGCGTGCGGCCCGCGTAGTCGCTGCGTCGGTTGGGCCGTGACCCCGGCCCAACTGACGCACTTCATTGCCCCGTTCGCACGACCCCGGTCGCGGCGGACCCGAGGGCCGCCTAGCGTCTCCTTCATCGAGGCGCATTTCCTGCGACGTACGGACAAATGTCCACAGGTGCTCCTCGAGGATGCGGAGGAGTCACCATGCGTGGGACACGTGTCGCTGCCGCCGCCACCCTGCTCGGCGCAGCAGCGCTCTGCCTCGGCGCGACCGCGGTGACGGCCGAGGCCATGGGGACGGCCGAGGACGGAAGCGATGTCCCGTCGTTCGGTTACACCGCCTCACCCACGGTCGTCGCCGCCGGGGGCACGGTCACGCTCGGCGCCACCGGATGCGCGGAACCGGCCGTCACCGTCAGCTCCGCGGCCTTCGGCGACGTCACCCTCCGTGCGGGGCGCCCGGGCACCGTGAAGATCGACCCGGCGGCCGAGCCGGGTACCGAGTACGACGTGACCTTCGACTGCATGGGCCAGAAGGGAATGGCCACCCTCGCCATTGCCGACGGCCCGGGCACGCCCACCGGAACGCACGGCGGAGCCGAAGCCGACACCGAAGCCGACACCGACACCGACACCGAGGCCGACACAGACACCGACACCGACACCGAGACCGACACCGAGACCGGTTCCCACACCGGCGACGACGGCGATACCGAAGCGCGTACGGAAGACGGAACGGACCCCGGAGAGGGAAGGTATCCGGAAGGCGACGCCCGCGTCCGGCACGGAGTCAAGGGCGGGGCCGGCGGCAGCCTCACCGGCATCGCCCCGGTCCCGACAGCGGCCGGAGCGGCACTGATCGCAGGCGCCGCCGGTGCCGGCGTGTACCTGGCGCGCCGGCACCACAGGGGCTGAGCGGAGACATGCCGCAGCCACCGCAGCACCCGGGCGGGGCCTGGGGCACGATCGCCGTCGTACTGCTCATCGGGGTGTTCCTGGTGCAGTACGGCACTGAGACAAGCGCGGGACCGCCGCAGCCCACCTCGGCCACCATCGTCCGGACCAGCCAGGGCCGGACCGCCCCGGCAGAGCCGGGACCCGCAGGCCCCGCCCCGCACCCGCTGCCGTACTCCACGCCCGTGCGCGTCGCCATTCCCTCCATCGGCGTCGACGCCCCGCTCACCGGAGTCGGTGTCACGCCCGACGGCTGGATCGACACCCCGCCCGCCGCGCACAAGAACGCCGCGGGCTGGTTCACCGGCGCCGCCTCCCCCGGCGAGCAGGGCACCTCCGTCGTCGTCGGCCATGTCGACAACGCCGAAGGCCCCGCCGTCTTCTACAGCCTCGGCTCCCTCAGTAAGGGCGAGCGCATCGAGGTGGTGCGCCAGGACGGGCGTACGGCCGTCTTCTCCGTGTACGCCCTCGAGGTCGTGTCGAAGAAGGACTTCCCCGCCGACCGCGTGTACCGGACCAGAGGCCGGCCGGAGCTGCGTGTGATCACGTGCGGCGGCAGCTTCTCCCCGAAGACCGGATACGACGCGAACGTCGTCGCATTCGCCGGCCTCACCACGGTCCGCTGAGCGCCCGCCCGCAGCCGCCGGAGGCCCGACCGCAGGTTCCCGTCAGGTCCAGAGAACCGCGATGAAGATGTTCGCGACCGTGAGCCCGCCGACCGCCCCGAAGAGCGCCTTCTCCACCCGCTCCTCGTCCCGCTTCACGTACACCAGGCCGAGGATCACGACCAGTACCGCCAGCTTGATGCCGACCTTGAGGTTGTTCACGGTCTGGCCGTCGGCCTGGTTCAGGCCGACCAGCGCCACTCCCGTGACCAGCATCGTCAGCGCGCCGTGCAGCATCGCCGGGGTGAAACGGGCAGTGCCCTCACCCATCGCCTTCATCTGGGTGAGGAAGCCGCCGAGCAGTGAGGCGATGCCGATGATGTGCAGGCCCACGAAGACATTGATGAGTACGTCCATGAGGCCGGAGCCTAATCACCCGTTTGGCGTGTGATCGCAGTCAGGTATGCCTCATTCGGCGGTCCCACACAGTCAGCATTTTGCCGATTGCCACCAGTTCCACTCATTCCGACTCTTTCCCGTGACCCAGGTTTAGCGTCCTCCCCCAAGTGGCCGAGTCCCCACCGTCGCCTCGTACCGGGCGGCAGCCGGCCACTCCGCCAGAAGATCCGGCGGTGGCGCGCTCCCCCTGTGCGGGCCGCCGCCGGACGACGGAAGGACGTGATGGCCCTCGTGGCTGCGCATCGAAAGCCCAAGCAGCGCCCGCTCGCCGGCAACACAGCCCGGACAGCCGCCACCCTCGCCCTCGCGGGCGCTGCTACCGCCACCGCCTTCGAAGGATCCGGTCACGCCGAGCCGCGGCTCAGTCCGGCCCAGCTGAAAGCCAAGGTCGACAAGCTGTACCAGGAGGCGGAGGCCGCCACCGAGCAGTACAACGGGGCGAAGGAGAAGACGGGTGAAGCTCAGCGGTCACTGACCGCGATGCGCGACGAGGCGGCACGCAGGACAGACCGGCTGAACGCGTCCCGCAATGCCCTCGGTTCGCTCGCGACCTCCCAGTACCGCACCGGGGGGATCGACCCGGCCGTACAGCTGGCGCTGTCGTCCGACCCCGACCAGTACCTGGAGCGCGCCGCCATCGTCGACCGGGCGGGCAGCCGCCAGGCGGACGCGATCACCTCCGTCCGGAAGCAGTTGGGGGAGCTCGAGCGACTGCGGGCGACCGCGGACGGGCGGCTGGCCGACCTCAGGACCCATCAGGCCGACCTCGCGAAGCACAAGGCGACCGTGCAGAAGAAGCTGGGCGCCGCCGAGCAGCTCCTCGCCCGGCTCACCGCCGAGCAGCGCGCGGCATACGAGGCGCAGGGCTCCCGCGGCGGCTCTCCCGGCTCCCAGGCCGCCGCATCCGCCGGCCGCAGCGACCGGAGCGCACCACGCGGCTCCGTCCAGGCGCCCAACCCGCGTGCGGCGCAGGCCGTCTCGTACGCGTACGGAGCGCTCGGCAAGCCGTACGTCTGGGGTGCCACCGGCCCCTCGGCCTTCGACTGCTCCGGCCTCACCCAGGCGGCCTGGCGCGCGGCGGGTGTCTCGCTCCCCCGCACCACATACACGCAGATCAACGCCGGGCAGCGCATCTCCCGGTCCCAGCTCGCCCCCGGCGACCTGGTCTTCTTCTACTCCGGCATCAGCCACGTGGGCCTCTACATCGGCGGCGGCCAGATGATCCACGCCCCGCGCCCCGGAGCCCCGGTGCGGGTCGCGCCCATCGACGAAATGCCATACGCGGGGGCGACCCGGCCGTCGTAAGGCCGCGGCCCCCGTACCACCGGGCCAGGGCTACGGTCGCAGCTGCCCGGTCAGCCAGAAGAAGACATCGGGCAACGCCTTGCGCCACACCTTGTTGCTGTGACCGCCCCTGGTCTCCTTCACGTACACCGTGGTCGGCGGCTTGGCCGCGTCCCGCAGCTCGAGGCCGGGCTCATACCCGTCGGAGCCCTCGCCCGAGACGAACAGTGCGGTACGGGGCGGCGACTTGGCCGCGCGGAGCATCAGCAGAGGATTGTTCGCGCGGCGCAGGGCGGGGTCCCGTCCGGTGAGGGAAGTGCGCTCGGCGGCGGGGTCGTTGTAACCGGACAGGCCGGCGCCGGCGCGGTAACGGTCCGGGTGGGCGATCGCGAGCTTCACCGCGCAGTGAGCGCCTGCCGAGAAGCCCGCCACGCCCCAGCCGTCCGCCCTCTGCGAGGCGCGGAAGTTGTCCGTGACCATCTTGCGCACGTCAACACTGATCCATGTCTCGGCGTTGACCTTGCCCGGGATGTTCGCGCAGCCGGTGTCCCTGTCGCCGAGCAGATGTGTGCGCGGCGAGACGAGGATGAACGGCGCGATCGTGCCCTGCTCCATCATGGGGCGCAGCTGTGCCTGAACCTTGAGCGTGCCGAACCAGGTCTTCGCCGAGCCGGGGTAGCCGGGCAGCATTTCCACCACGGGGAACCTCTTGTCCTTGTAGGCGGGATCGTCGTACTGCGGCGGCAGCCAGACGTAGACCTCGCCGCGCACGCCCGAGATCCGCCCCGTGAGCTCGGTCTTGAGAACGCCCTCCCCCATCCTGGGGTCCTCAACCAGGGTGAAGTGCGCCTTCACCTTCGGTTCGAGGGCGACCTGGCGGCCGCCCGTGCCGTCGGGCCCGAGGTCGACGGCTGCGGTGACATGGTCCGCGGTCCCGAGCAGGTCGTCCCAGGAGCCGTACAGGTGGTTGGTGTTGTTCACCGCGACGAACACCACCACGAGCGCGGTGATCTGTGCGAACAGCAGCATCAACAGCCGGCCGGCGCTCCGCACGAAGGCGGGGCCCCGGACCCGGCTCCACAGGGCCAGCGGCAGCGCCAGGGCGATCACGACGAGGACGATCGAGGTCACGAAGAAGGACGTACCGGTCAGACTCATCACGTGAACAGAGATGAAGGATGCTCTGTCGGGGTTGCCCCGGTTGCGTACGGCTCAGCTCACAGTGGATCCGGGGGGCCGGCGCGCGCCGGTCAGACGAGCCTGCGCGCCGTTGCCCAGCGGGTCAGCTCGTGGCGGTTGGACAGCTGCAACTTCCGCAGTACGGCCGACACATGCGACTCGACCGTCTTCACCGAGATGAAGAGCTGCTTCGCTATTTCCTTGTACGCGTACCCACGCGCGATCAGCCGCAGAACCTCGCGCTCGCGCTGTGTCAGCCGGTCCAGGTCCTCGTCCACCGGAGGCGCGTCCGTCGACGCGAAGGCGTCCAGCACGAAGCCCGCCAGCCGCGGCGAGAACACCGCGTCGCCGTCCTGCACGCGGAAGACCGAGTCGACCAGGTCGGTTCCCGTGATCGTCTTGGTGACGTAGCCGCGCGCGCCGCCGCGGATGACGCCGATCACGTCCTCCGCCGCGTCCGACACCGACAGCGCCAGGAAGCGCACCGGGTTCTCGGGCGCCGCCATCAGCGAGGCGCAACGGCGCAGGACCTCCACGCCACCGCCGCCCGGCAGGTGGACGTCCAACAGCACGACCTCGGGGCGGGTCGCCGTGATGACCGTGACGGCCTGGTCGACGTCCGCGGCCTCGCCGACCACCTCGACGCCCGTGCGGTCGGTCTGGCCGATCTCCGCCTGCACACCTGTGCGGAACATCCGGTGGTCGTCGACGAGCACCACCCGTACACGCCTGTCCTCGGTAGACGTCGTGCTCTGTTCGGTCATGGTGTGCTCGCCCTCTCCATCTCAAGCTCGACTTCCGTGCCCCCGTCGGGCGCGGAACGAAGCCTCGCCGTACCGCCGTTGCGCTGCATACGGCCGATGATCGATTCTCGTACGCCCATCCGGTCGTCCGGCACCGCGTCCAGGTCGAAGCCGGGGCCCCGGTCCCGTACGGACACGAACACCGTCCGGCCCTCCACCTCGGCGTACACCTGCACCGCGCCACCCTCGCCACCGTACTTGGCGGCGTTCACCATCGCCTCGCGTGCGGCCTGCATCTGTGCGGCCAGTTTCTCGTCGAGCGGGCAGTCGCCGACGACCACGACCTCCAGGGGGACCCCGTGCTTGTCCTCCACCTCGGCCGCCGCCCGCTTCACCGCCTCCGCGACGGTGCCGGGCTCCTCGTCCTCGTCCTTGCCGGTGCCCTCCGGCTTGTAGAGCCAGTTGCGCAACTCCCGTTCCTGGGCGCGCGCCAGCCGCCGTACCTCGCCCGCGTCCTCGGCGTTGCGCTGGATCAGCGTCAGGGTGTGCAGAACCGAGTCGTGGACGTGCGCCGCGACCTCGGCGCGCTCCTGGGCCCTGATGCGCATCAGGCGCTCCTCGGAGAGGTCCTGGGACATCCGCACGAGCCAGGGGCCGGCCAGCAGCGCGATCCCGGCCAGGACGGCGAGGGCCGCGGTCAGGACGTTGCCGAGCTGGGCCACCGAGCCGCGGACCACGATGAAGCCGGTGAGACCGGCGCCGACCAGCGCGACGCCGGCGAGACCGCGGGCCAGCGGCAGAAGCCGACGGCGTCTGCTGACCTCCATCCAGTGGGCACGGCGGGCGTTGTCCGCCTGCCGCCACACCAGGACGACACCGGCCCCGATGAGGAGCGTCGGCCAGATGTACGGACTGGCGGCGCCGCCCAGCTCGACGTTGGCGACGAAGACCGCGGCACCGATGAGCAGCGCGATGAGCGCGAAGAGCTGGCCCTTGTCGGGCTTGCGCAGTCTGCGCCGGCCGTCGGGGGTGATCTCGAAGGCGGAGCGGGGGGTGTCGGCGGTACCGCCGACACCGAGCGGTACGACGATCCAGAAGACGGCGTAGAGCAGGGCCCCGAGGCCCTCCGCCAGGAAGAGGCCGAGGAAGCCGATCCGCACCCAGGCCACCGGCAGCCCGAGATGCCCCGCGAGACCGCGTGCGACGCCGCCCAGCATCCGCCCTTCGGCGCTGCGGTACAGCTTGCGCAGCGGCTCTTCGGTGTCGGGCGCGAGGGGGGTTGCGGCGCGGGGCGGGGCTACTGGCATGCCACGATCGTCACACGTATGGGCGTGCACGGGCATCAGGGCCGTCCCCCACTTCTCCCCGGGAGAAATCAGGGAACGGCCAGGGTCGGGGCCGGTCCCGCGGCGGTGCACCGCCCGTCACCATGGACGTATGACAGATCGGCCCGGTGAACAGTCCGGCGAACAACCCGGTGGAGGGTTCGGTGACGGGCTCGGTGGACCGACCCGCGAGCCGTCCGGCGGCGTGACCGGGCCCCGAGCGCCGCTGCGCCGCAGCCGGCGGAACAAAGTGCTGGCCGGGGTCTGCGGCGGACTCGGCCGGTACTTCGACATCGACCCGGTCATCTTCCGGATCGTGCTGGGCGTCCTCACCGTCACCGGCGGCGCCGGGCTGGTCTTCTACGGCTTCGCGTGGCTGCTCGTGCCGCACGACGGCGAGGAGGAGAACGAGGCGCGCCGGCTGCTGACCGGACGGGTCGAGGGACCGGCGCTCGTCGCCGTACTGATGGCACTGGTGGGCTGCGGGCTGTTCCTCTCCATGCTCGGCAACAGCGGTGTACTGACGTTCGCGACGCTGCTCACCCTCGCCGTAGCGGGCTCGGCCTACTGGTCGCAGCGGCGGCGGCTCGCGGTCACCGAGCCGGGGCGCGTGACGGACCCGGCGGCCGCCCACGCGGTCGCGGACGCCGCCCCGCCCGAGACGCAGGCCCCGCCCGCCCCCGGTGGTCCGTCCTGGTGGCGGGACCCCATCGTCAAGGACGGGACGACGGGCCCGGTCGGCACCGGATACCTGTGGGGACCCGACGACACGCCCGCGGACGCCGCAGTTCCGGTGCGCCGCCGCAGCCCCGCGTCGGCCTCGGCGCCGGACGCGACCCGCCCCCGGAGCGGCATCGGCGGCCGGGTCTTCCTGCTCGCGCTCGCCGCGGCGGGTCTCGGCACTGGGCTGACCTGGAACGAGCAGCCTCTCGGCGCCAGCCTGCAGGCCGGTTTGGCGTGCGCGCTGGCTGTCTTCGGCCTCGGCATCGCGGTCAGCGCGTTCCGCGGCCGTACCGGGATCGGGTCGATCATGCTGGCGGTCATCACGGCGGGGCTGCTGGCCGGCGCTGCCGTACTCCCCAGGGACATCAGCACCGAATGGGTACGTGAGGAGTGGCGCCCGGCGTCGGTGGCTGCCGTGCAGCCGCGGTACGAACTGGGCTCGGGGGTCGGCACGCTCGACCTGACCGCCGTCGCGGTGCCGAAGGGCGAGACGGTGAGCATCCGCGCGGAGGTCGGCGCGGGGCAGCTCAGGGTCGTCGTACCGAAGAACGCGACGGTGAAAGCCCGTATCCAGGTGGGCCTGGGTGACATCCAGCTGCCCGGCGACGTGCCGGACGATGTGGACGTCGCACCCGACCGGGACCGGACGACCACGCTGTCGCCGCCCGCGGGCACGGCACCGGGCGGCACGCTGGAACTGACTCTGAAGGCAGCCGTGGGACAGGTGGAGGTGACCCGTGCGACGTCATGAGTTCCAGCCGGGCCGGCTGGTCGCGGGCGTGGCCCTGCTGACCACCGGCGTCGCCTTCGCGGGCGACGCGACGGGCGCGTGGGAGACCCCGTGGTACGCGATGGTCCCGCTGGTGATGGGCGGCCTGGCCGTATCGGCCCTGACGGGAGTGGTGACCCTGGCGGTCCGCCGCCATCGCAGCCCGTACTGACCCGGGGCCACCGGAACGCGCGGCCGCCCCGGCCCCGGGGCGGCCGCCGGAAAAACCGTGACCGCCCACCTCCGCCGAACGGGCGGTGGTGAGCGGTCGGGCAGCGTCCCGCCGGTGGCGCGGAACCCCACCGGCCACGCGGTCGGAGACCGCGCTCAGCGACCTCGCCGGGCCGCCAGCAGGGCGTCCAGCGAGAGCACCGCCGCGCCGCCGAGGATCAGCGGCAGCCATGCCATCAGGTACGCCAGGTCGTTGCCGTAGTAGTACGGATCGGTCTGCCAGCTGACCGTCAGCCACAGACTCAGCGAGATCAGTGCCCCGCCCACCGCGGCCAGCCTGGTCAGCAGGCCGAAGAGGGTGCCGAGGCCGACCGCCAGTTCGCCGAAGGCGATCGCGTACCCGAAGCCTTCGGGGTTCTTCAGCGCGAGGTCCACCAGGGCGGGGATCGCCGAGGAGTCGCGGACCGAGCTCATCAGCTCACCGACGGAACCGGGCCCGGTCGCCGCCATGAACGCGCTGTCCGTCAGCTTGTCCAGGCCCGCGTAGATGAAAGTGATCCCGAGAAAGATCCGCAGCGGCAGCAGCGCGTACCGCGAGGCGGTCTCTTTCCAGCCCCTGCTGGCTCCCGCCTGGACCGCCGAGCCATAGGTGTCCGTTCGATATCCCTGCGTCATCACGATGCGCCGCCTTCCCAGCCCGTTGACCCGTCAACAGACCATACGTACGACGCGATCGCCCGGCTCACCAGCCGAGCGGCTCAGTCCGTTACATCGATCGCGCAGCGGTTGGTCTCCACACCGGCCGCCGTCACCACCTGGACCTCGACCCGCCCCGGCTCGACGTCCACCGGCACCGGCACGGTGATCACGGTGTCGGTCGGGTTCGTGAAACCGCCCGCCACCGGCACCAACGGCACATGGACATGGACCGCACCGATCCGGACGACCATCCGGGCGAGCCAGTCCGGGGTCTGCGCGCCCGGCGGTACGAAGCCGGCACCGCGGATCTCGATATCGTCGCCCGTACGGATGGGTGCGTCCAGGTCACCCGCCTCCCTGGCCCGTACGACGGACAGCAGGACGGGGCGGCCTCCCTCCGCGTACTTCCCGCCGAGATAGGTCGCCGCCGAGACCACCACCAGCAGGGTGAGTCCCCACGGCAGATCGGGCAGTTGTCCGGGAGTGCGGGCGAGCCGCACGCAGGAGAAAATCACCGCGACCGCACTGACCAGCACGTACTGCATGTCCGTAAAGCTGCCGCGACCCGCGTCGTCGGTCAGCAGGTCGGCGGCACGCGGGCGCTCGGCGGGCAGCTTCTGCAGCCGCTGGGCCAGCACACGTACGGCCACGACGCGCCGCAGCAGTACGGCGACGGCGCACGTCAGCGCGAGCACGGTGAGCACTCCCGCGCCGCGGGCGAGCGCGAGCCCGGCGATCAGCTCGTCGCGCCGGCGCCCCCCGGAGGCACCCGCCAGCTGGAGCGTGAGCACCAGTACGGAGTAGACCGCCACCAGCACCCACCCCGCCGCCACCGCCCGCGAGGTGGAGAGGCGATTGTCCTCCCCGGTGACCGGCGCGAGGAGGCCGCCGCGCAACCGGTGCACCCGCGCCGCGCCGGTCAGCAGCGCGGCGACCAGCACAGCGGCGAGCAGCCCCGCCGTGCGAGCGGCGGTCCAGCCGGAGTCGATCGCGGTCAGAGACTGCCCGAGGAGCAGCGCCGCCACCGTGCCCCAGACCACGAACAGGGTCCGCCGCCAGAGGTGTCGCAAACGGGCCAGGCCCGCCTCACGACCGCGTTCGGCGACGGTGCGGGCGGACTGAGTCAGCTCGTCCGACACCCATTGGCGGGACGCGCCCGCCGAGTGTGCGACGGCGGCGGGCAGCCCCTGCCCGGCGGCCAGTTCGTCCCGCTTCACCAGAAAGGCGGCCACCGCCCGGCGGTGCCCTTCGCGCGCTCCGTGTGGGCAGTCACCGCACATGCAGCCGCCGCCGTGCGTGCTCCTACCCGCCTCTTGGACCGCCACGGGGAATGCCACCCTTCATACTGCGCCGAGTCAATGTGAATTTCCTTGTAATGACAGCGAATTGTGCCGCACCGCAAGGAACTTCCGCCCAACGCCCGATGTTCGCGCGGGTGATTGACCTGGCAGCAGGTTGACGAACCGTGCAGGGCGGGACGGCGTGGACGAACGGGGATGGCGAGAGGGACGACGCCGCCGCGGACGGCCTCAGGCGCGGACGGGCCTCAGGACAGCAGATCCGGCTCGCTGCGGCTGATGCGCTGCCACAGCGACTGGTAGTTGATCCACGCGACCAGATCCGAGCCGATCTGGTCGCGCGTGGCCACCGCGCTCCTGTGGTCGATCGGTACGGGCTTGCCCGCTGCCCGCGCGGTGAGCTGAACCTGACAGGAACGCTCCATCGCGATGAACCACCAGGCGGCGGCGTCGACGGAGTCGCCGACCGTCAGCAGCCCGTGGTTGCGCAGGACAAGAGCTTTGTGCGGTCCCAGCGCGGCCGCGATCCGCCGGCCCTCCTCCGCGTCCACCGCGACGCCCGTATAGCCGTCGAGCAGGGCGTGGTCCTCGTAGAAGGCGCACACGTCCTGGGTGATCGGTTCCAGCAGCTCTCCGAGCGAGGCGAGCGCCCGTCCGTACACGGAGTGGCAATGCGCGACGGCGACGACTTCGGGCCTGGCCCGGTGCACCTGCGCGTGCACCGCGAAAGCGGCCTGGTTGACGTGCTGCCGTCCCTCGACGACCTGCCCGTCGCCGTTGACCAGGATCAGCCCGCCGGCCGTCATGTGCGCGAACGGCATACCGAAAGGATTGACCCAGTAGCAGTCCTGGAACTGCGGATCCCGGGCGGTGATGTGCCCCGAGACCCCCTCCTCGAAGCCGAACTGCCCGAACAGCCGCAGCGCCCCCGCGAGCCGCTCCTTGCGATACCGCCGCTCGCTCTCGACGGAGTCGTGAACGGGCGGCATCGAGAACTGCAGCTGCTCGACGGGTATCGGTGTGGGCGTCTCAGTCATGCGCCGGAAGCTACCGCGCGGTACCGGCTGTGACCAGGGCTGTGTGCGGGGAAACGGCGACGCCGCCGCTCATACGCGATGAGCGGCGGCGTTCCTTTGTCCGGGAGGAGGATCACTCCCACTCGATGGTGCCCGGCGGCTTGCTCGTCACATCGAGCACCACGCGGTTGACGTCCGCGACCTCGTTGGTGATGCGGGTGGAGATCTTCGCCAGCACGTCGTACGGCATCCGGGTCCAGTCCGCCGTCATCGCGTCCTCGGACGAGACCGGGCGCAGCACGATCGGGTGGCCGTAGGTCCGGCCGTCGCCCTGCACGCCCACCGAGCGCACGTCGGCCAGCAACACCACCGGGCACTGCCAGATGTCGCGGTCCAGCCCGGCGGCGGTCAGCTCCTCGCGGGCAATCGCGTCGGCCTCGCGCAGCAGGTCCAGGCGCTCGCGCGTGACCTCGCCGACGATACGGATGCCCAGGCCCGGGCCCGGGAAGGGCTGGCGCTGGACGATCTCGTCCGGCAGGCCCAGCTCCTGGCCGACCATCCGGACCTCGTCCTTGAACAACTTGCGCAGCGGCTCGATGAGCTGGAACTCCAGGTCCTCGGGGAGGCCGCCGACATTGTGGTGCGACTTGATGTTCGCGGTGCCCGTGCCGCCGCCGGACTCGACGACGTCCGGGTAGAGAGTCCCCTGGACGAGGAACTCGACGGCCTCGCCGCCGGCGCCCGCCTCGGCAACGATCTCCGCCTGCGCCTGCTCGAAGACCCGGATGAACTCACGGCCGATGATCTTCCGCTTCTCCTCGGGGTCGGACACCCCGGCGAGCGCGTCGAGGAAGCGCTCCTGCGCGTCGACGACCTTGAGCTGGACGCCCGTGGCGGCCACGAAGTCCTTCTCGACCTGCTCGGTCTCGCCCTTTCGCATCAGCCCGTGGTCGACGTACACACACGTCAGCTGGGAGCCGATGGCCTTCTGCACGAGGGCCGCGGCGACCGCGGAGTCCACCCCGCCGGACAGACCGCAGATGGCGCGCTTCGTGCCGACCTGCTCACGGATCAGCGCGACCTGCTCCTCCACCACGTTGGTGGTGGTCCAGGTCGGCTCGATGCCGGCGCCGCGGTAGAGGAAGTGCTCCAGGACCTGCTGGCCGTGCGTGGTGTGCATGACCTCCGGGTGGTACTGGACGCCGTACAGCTTCTTCTCGTCGTTCTCGAAGGCCGCGACCGGTACGACGTCCGTGGACGCGGTGACGGTGAAGCCCTCCGGCGCGGCCGAGCAGGCGTCGCCGTGCGACATCCAGACCGACTGCTCGGCGGGGGTGCCCTCGAAGAGCGTCGAGCCGGACTTGGAGACGGTGAGCGGGGTACGTCCGTACTCGCGCGCGCCGTTGTCGTCGACCGTGCCGCCGAGCGTCGTGGCCATCAGCTGGAAGCCGTAGCACATACCGAAGACCGGGACCCCGGCCTCGAAGAGAGAGCGGTCCAGAACCGGTGCATCCTGCTCGTACACGGACGACGGGCCGCCGGAGAGGATGATCGCCCTGGGGTTCCTGGCCAGCATGTCTTCCACGGGCATCGTGCTCGGCACGACCTCGCTGTAGACCCTGGCCTCGCGGACACGGCGGGCGATGAGCTGGGCGTACTGGGCCCCGAAGTCGACCACGAGGACCACGTCCGGGGAAGCGACCACGTCCGGGTAAGCGACTACGTCCGGGGTGGCACTGTCCGGGGAGGTGTCCGGGCGACGGTCGGGGGCAGCGGGGGACGCTGATGGCACGGCGGCGGCCTTCCGGCGGGAAGAGGGGGCTGGTTTGTCAATTCTAACGGGACCGGGCGATCGGCCTTGTCTCACCATCCGAACCCGCATTGGCCCCGCCAGGTACAACAGGTCATAATCGCCGTATGTCCAAGCAGCTGAGCTTCCTCTTTACCTATGGCACCGGCCCGTCCGGCTGCTGTGGGTTCGTCGGTTCTGCTGCTTGAAGCAACTGACAAAAAACTTCCCAGGCGCCCCGGGCCGACAAGGCCCGGGGCGTTCTGTCTTTTCCGGGCCCTGCCGCTCCGGGGCACCGCCCCCGCCAAGGAGACCCGAAGATGAGCACCACGACCGTGGAGAAGACCGGCGCCCGCACCACGGAGGCCGCCGGCGTGATCGGTGACGCCCGTGAGCGCATCGACGCACTCGACGACCGGATCATCGGTCTGATCCAGGAACGGATGGCCGTCTCGGCCGTGATCCAGGAGGCCCGGATCTCCTCCGGGGGCCGCAGGGTGAACCTCTCCCGCGAGATGGAGATCATCGGCCACTACAGCGATGCGCTCGGCAAGCCCGGCACCTCCCTCGCCATGAAGCTGCTGGAGCTGTGCCGGGGCCGTATCTGAGGCGTGGCCGTGAGGCGTGGACCTGAGTTCGGATCCGCTCTCACCCGTACGGCGCGTGACCGGCCCCGCCGGGTTTCGTTGGTCCCGTTGTCCGTGCCAGCCAGGGGCGGCCCGAAAGAACCACGCGTGGCTCCGCTGGGGCGATGAGGCGTACGGACCGTGGATCGTGCGTCGTGGGACCTCGCTCCAGCGCGTGACCGGTCGGCAGGGGACAGCAGCCCGGTCACCCAAAAGGACGGTCGGCTCCGGGGACGCCCGGGGCCGACCGTCTGTTCACTTGAGGCGGCCGCCTGTTCGGCCGGTGATACGGCCGCTGCTCCGGCCGCTCACCTGACCCGCGGACGACTCCCCGTCGCCGCCGGTGCAGGCGGTGACCACGGAGAGCGAGGCCAGGGCCGTCCCGGATACGAGCAGCCGGGAAACTGACTTCTTCACGTGCACACCTCCCTTTTGGCGTTCCTTTTGACGTTCACACACGGGACGCGCGGCGACGCGAGGAAAGGAAGAGAACGCCACCGGTCACGAGGGCCGCCGCGGCGGCGCCGACGGCCGGCAGCGTTGCCGAACCGGTGCCGGTGGCGGCGAGGGCGCCACCGGTGGAACCACCGGCCGTACCGGTCGAGCTGCCCGCGGAGGTGCCGGCCGACGAACCGGCCGAGGTGCCGGATGCGGAGGCGCCGGAGGCCGAGGCGCTGCCCGTCGACTGGCCCGCGTCGCCGCCGGTCGAGCCGCCGCCCGTGCTGGTACCGGTGTCCTTGGCGTTCAGGACCAGCCGGGCGGTGTCGTTGGACGGCTTCGGGTCGAAGGCCAACTGCGGACGGGACTGGTAGGGGGCGCGCACGGCGACGGCCCCGGTCGCGTTCCTGACGACCTTCTCGATCTTCAGCTCGAACGGCAGGACGACCTTCGCGTCCTCCAGGACGACGGCGGAGGTGTCACAGACATACCGGGGCGCGCCGAGCTGCTTCTCGCGGTGGCCGCCGGCCGCCGTCACACCCCGGCAGCTTTCGGGCTTGCCGGTGACCTCGGCACCCGCGGGCACCGTGAAGTCGACAGTGGCGACGCTCTCGCCGGTACGGATGTAGCCGACCCAGGCCGGCCCCTTGTTGCGGAAACCGATCTTGGCCTTCACCGTCTCGCCTGCGGCGGCCTTCAGGGACGGACCGAACGCCGCGAAGTCGGCGGTGTTCTCCGTGAGGAAGTCGAACTCCTGCTGGTTGTTCCGCGGATCGAGGTCCGCGGACTTGGGCGAGGCCGTCTTCCTGACGAGGGTGAGCTCGGGGCCGGTGCCCCGGGCGAACGTCAGACCGGCGCGCTGGGCGGTGCGCACCGCCGGGCTGTCCTCGCTGATGCGGTAGATGAGGCTGTCGATGAAGGCGATGTCGGTGGCCTTGATGTGCAGCGGCTCCGCCAGTTCGTAGACCGCACCCGGCTCGTACGAGCCCTCGAACCAGCACACGGTGGCCTTGAAGGCGCGGATGTCGTTCCCGCCCTCGCTGTACTCGCAGTTGTCGTACTGCTCGGTGAAGGCCATGCCCCGGGAGTGCCTGAGCGTGAGCAGAACGCCGTCGGCGGCCGTCGTGCCGGCGTTGGTGAAGGACACCCGCACCGGCTGGACCTCACCTGGCTGGAGGTTGCGCTTCAGGCCCAGCGGCTTCATCACGAGGTCGGGGCCGCCGACCGTGACCTGGCTGGAGAAGGAGGTGAAGGTGGCACCCTCGGCCTTACCGGTCACCGTGATGGCGCCGGTGGCGCCGAGTTCGCTCCCCCGGGCCGCGGTGAGCTCGAGCTGCGCGACGCTGTTGAGGCCCGGCCAGATGCCGTAGTCGGTACAGACCGCGGTGGCGCCGGTGATCTTGCAGTCGGAGCTGCCGGTCTCACCGAAACGGGCCTCCGCGACTCCGGCGATGCCGCTGAGGTCGATCGAGACGGTGTACTCGCCGTCGAAGCGGCCGGTCTCCGCTTCCTCACCGGGACTGGTCACCTGGATGTCGACGGTGGCCTTCTGCGGGCTTCCGGTCGCCGGGAACGGACGGAGGCCGACCTCCGGATCGCCGCTGAGCGTGAATACCGGATCGGCGGCCTGCGCCGGAGTGCTCAGCCCGACGGCCAGCAGGCCCGCGGCGGCGAGGCCGGCTGCTGCGCGGCGCACACCGGCGGGCGTGGAAGTACCTCTTATGACCACTCTCTTGACCACTCTCTGGGGGTTGGACAGCGACACAAGATCTTCGACCGGAAGAGGACGGCCCGGGTTGCCTTCCTCAAGGTCACGGATTGGGGACGATGGGGTGTGAGGGGCTTCCGTGACGCGCGCCACATAAAGTTTCTGTGAGTGGGGCACAACCGTTCGCCCAGGTCGCAGGTCATGTATGCGGAACCAATGGCCTCACTCGTGTCCCCCACCGCGAAGGCCCCACCTCTCCGTGCCGCCACGTGCGGCACGCCGGACTTCTCTGAGGTCTTCATGAAGCTTCGCCGCGCCATGGCCCTTGCGGCCGCGACGGCTGTCATCGCCCCGGCCGCACTGCTCGTGGCCCCGGCCGCTTACGCGACCGGCAACCCCACGACGACGACCACCACCACGGGCGGAACCGGCGAGCCCGCCACCACGGGCGCCACCACGGGCGGAACCGACGAGGATCCCGCCACCCCCGGTGAGACGGACGAGCAGCCGGCCACCACCGGTACGCCCGGCGACAGCGCGGACAAGCCCGCCGACCAGCCCGCCACCGGCGGAACGGCCGACAAGCCCGCCGACCAGCCCGCTACCGGCGGAACGGCCGACAAGCCGGCGGACAAGCCGGCCGACAAGCCCGCCACCACGGGCGAGACCGAGGGCGAGCCCGAGGGCCCCGTCGAGTGCACCGAGGACGAGGAAGAGTCGAAGTTCGACGAGAACCTCACGACGGGCCTGTACGGCCTTCCCTCGAAGATCGTCGCGGGCAGCGGCTGGCACGACTTCAAGCTGAAGGTGTCCAACAAGTCGGACGTTGCCTACGAGCGCGTCGACCTCGCCGTCTTCGGGGCGTCCATCTCCGAGGACTTCGAGGAGGACGAAGAGTTCACGAACCACGTGACGCTTCAGTTCAAGGACCCCGAGACCGGTGTCTGGACCGACATCTCGCTCGGCGAGGACCCGACCGCCGGTTACATCGGCTACACCGACATCAAGGCCAAGGAGTCGTTCTCGCTGGGCCTGCGTCTGCAGGTGGCCGCTGCCGCTCCGGACGGCATGGGCTTCGTCATCAGCGTCGGCGGTTACGCCGATGCCGAGGGCAACTGCGTCTGGGCGAACGAGGAGGAGAACGGCTCCTACTTCTTCGGCATCCTCGCGGCCGGCTCCGAGCCGGGCGAGGTCCCGGACGCCGAGCCGGAGCCCGGTGAGAAGCCGGTTCCGGACACCAAGCCGCAGGGCGACCGGGAGATCCAGCCGGTCGGCAACCTCGCCGAGACCGGTTCCTCCTCGATGCTGCCGACCATCGGTGCCATCGGCGGTATCACCATCCTCGCCGGTGCCGGCGTGATGTTCGCCGTCAAGCGCCGTAAGGGCGACGAGGGCGCTGCCGCGTAACGCGTTCCCACGCGACGCGGCCACAGGCCGAAGGGGCTGCACTCGGAGGGGAGTGCAGCCCCTTTTGCTGCCCGCTTACGGCTGAGGCTGCTTCGGCGGAACCTTCGGCACCGCCAGCAGCGGCAGCTTCAGCGCGCCGAAGGCGTCCTTCGGGACCGCCGGCCGGTGCGGCTCGACCGCGGCGAGCCGCGTGTAGGCCGCGCCCTGCTCCGGGCGCGGGTCCCGCTCACCCTTGTTGGGCCAGTACGACATCGCTCGCTCGGCCTGCGCGGTGATGGTGAGCGACGGGTTCACGCCCAGGTTGGCGGAGACCGCCGAGCCGTCGACGACCGAGATGCCCGGATGGCCGTACAGCCGGTGGTACGGGTCGATGACCCCGCGCTCCGGGTCGGCGCCGATCGGGCAGCCGCCCAGGAAGTGGGCGGTCAGGGGCGTTCCCATGAGCTCGCCGACGTTGCTGCCCGCGAAGCCGTTGATCTCCTCCGCGAGCAGCGTCGCGGCCCGCGTCGCCTCCGCGATCTGTTTCGGGTTGGGCGCGCCGTGCCCCTGACGGGCCGTGAGAAGGCCCTTCCCGATACCGCCCGCCTTGCGGTATGTGGTCAGGGAGTTGTCCACCGACTGCATGACCAGGCCGATGATGGTCCGTTCCGACCAGCGCCGGTTGGAGAGCGAGCGGAGCAGCAGCAGGGGATGGCGGGTGACGTTGCCGAGCCAGCCCAGTACGCGCCGGCCGCTGTAGGGGACCTGGAGGATGGACATGGCGCCCATCGCGTTGGACCCCTTCCCGTAGCGGACCGGCTCGATGTGGGTGGTGTCGTTGGGGTGGATCGACGAGGTGATGGCGACGCCCTGGGTGAAGTCCGCCTTCTCGCCGTGCCGCTTGCGGTAGCGACGGTTGTCGGTCTGGGCACCTACCAGCGCTTCCGAGTTGGTTCGGGTCAGTTCGCCCAGCCTCGCCGACAGGCGGGGCAGCAGCCCGCGGTCCTTCATGGTGTGCAGGAGCGTCTGCGTGCCGTACGTACCGGCCGCGACGACCACCTGCCTGGCCCGCAGGACCTTCGGCGCGGCCTTCCGGCGCGCATCGGTCGGTACGGTGGAGACGCGGTAGCCGCCCGCCGGGTCGTCCGTCAGCCCGACGACCGAGGTCATCGGGTGGATGACGGCACCCGCCCGCTCGGCGAGGTGGAGGTAGTTCTCGTTGAGGGTGTTCTTCGCGCCGTGCCGGCACCCCGTCATGCACTCGCCGCACTGCGTGCAGGCATTACGGGCGGGTCCGGCGCCGCCGAAGTACGGGTCCTCGACCGTCGCACCGGGCCTGGCCGTGACCGTCCCCTCGGCGTCCCGGCCGTCCCCGAAGAAGACGCCCACCGGCGCCAGATGGAAGCTGTCGCCGACGCCCATCGCCTCGGCGGCGGCCTTCAGATGCACGTCCGAGGGCGTCATCGTCGGGTTGAGCCGTACCCCCAGCATCCGTTTCGCCTGGTCGTAGTACGGCGCCAGCTCGTCCTGCCAGTCCGTGATCCCGGCCCACTGCCGGTCCTCGAAGAACGCCGCGGGCGGTACGTACAGGGTGTTGGCGTAGTTGAGCGAGCCGCCGCCGACACCCGCGCCCGCAAGAACCATCACATTGCCGAGCAGATGCACGCGCTGGATGCCGTACAGGCCGAGCGCGGGAGCCCACAGGTAGTTCTTGATGTCCCAGGAGTTCCGGGGAAGGGTCTCGCGAGTGAAGCGGCGGCCCGCCTCCAGCACCCCGACCCGGTACCCCTT
This sequence comes from Streptomyces sp. NPDC051219, assembly GCF_040682335.1. Lineage (NCBI taxonomy): Bacteria > Bacillati > Actinomycetota > Actinomycetes > Kitasatosporales > Streptomycetaceae > Streptomyces > Streptomyces sp. NPDC051219. The sequence continues at coordinate 131,502 of NZ_JBFBAS010000004.1, read as the reverse complement.
CTCGGTCAGCCGCAGCGCCGAAACGGCTCCGCCGAAACCGGATCCGACGACGATGACGTCGTAGTCGTACACGCCGTCCGCGTCCGGAGCGCCTTCGCGCTCCGGCGCAGGGTCCTGCTTGTCGTCCCCGATGGACACGGCTCGTTCCTTCCCGTCAGCGGAATCGTGGCAGGCGGCAGCGGCGCGACACCGGGCCGAAGCCGGATACGCGCTCTGCCCCGATGGGGTCAGCGCAGGCGGAATGCCTTCATGGCCCGCAGGCTGCGGCTCATGAAGGCCGCGTACTTCTCGTCGTCCATCCCGAAGGACGGGGCCATCGGCATCAGCCTCTGGTGCGCCACGGTCTGGGCCTCGGTGTACTTGAGGATGCCCTCGGAGCCGTGCCGTCGGCCGAGGCCGGATTCCTTCATACCGCCCATCGGCGACTGGACGCTTCCGTACGCCGGCGCGTACCCCTCGTTGATGTTGACCGTGCCGGTGCGCAGCCGGGCGGCGACCCGGTGGCCGCGCCTGCCGTCCTTCGTCCACACACTGGAGTTGAGGCCGTACGGCGTCGCGTTGGCGAGCTCGACGGCCTCGTCCTCGTCGCTGAAGCGGTAGATGGAGACGACTGGACCGAAGGTCTCCTCGGTGCACACGGCCATCGGCGCCTCGACCCCGTCGAGGATGGTGGGCTCGAAGAAGAGCGGGCCGATGTCGGGACGGGCGACCCCGCCCGCGACGAGCGTGGCGCCCTTGGCGACAGCCTCCTCGACATGCCGCCGGACGGTCTCCAGTTGGCGTTCGCCGACGAGCGAGCCCATGTCGGCGCCGTAGGCGAGGGCGTTGCCGAGTCGCATGGCCTTCGTACGGGTGGCGAAGCGCTCGACGAACGCGTCGGCGATCGACTCGTGGACGTACAGCCGCTCGATGGATATGCACAGCTGGCCGGCGGAGGAGAAGCAGGCGCGCACCGCGCCGGCCGCCGCCTTGTCGACGTCGGCGTCCTCCAGGACCAGCATGGCGTTCTTGCCGCCGAGTTCGAGGGAGACGCCGACGAGACGGGCGGCCGCGCCCTGCGCGACCTCGCGGCCCGTGCGCGTGGAGCCGGTGAACGACACGTAGTCGGCGTGCTTGACCACCTCCGGGCCGACGACCGGGCCCTCGCCGAGGACCACCTGGAAGACCGCGGCCGGCAGACCGGCCTCGATCAGCAGGTCACGGGCCCACAGTGCGGTCAGCGCGGTCTCCGTGTCGGGCTTCATCACAACGGCGTTGCCGGAGACGAACGCGGGCAACGCGTCGCCGACGGACAGCTCCAGGGGGTAGTTCCAGGGGGCAATCTGGCCGATGACCCCCCGCGGCTGGCGCAGCTCGGTGACCTTGGTGAGGGTCGGCACGGCGCCGGTGTGACGCCTCGGCTTCAGATACGACGGCGCCTTGCGCCCGTAGTGGCGCGCGGCGACGGCGACGGCCTGGACCTCTTCGTGGGCGTGCAGCCGGGCCTTACCGGTCTCCAGCTGTATGAGGTCGAGTACCTCGGCCTGGCGCTCCAGTACGAGATCGTGGAAACGGAGCAGGACCGCGGCCCGCTGCCGCACGGGCGTGGCCGCCCACAGCCGCTGGGCCTCGCGGGCGCGCTCGAAGGCGGTGGCCACGTCCTCGGGCGTCGACTCCGGCAGGTCGGCGAGCTTCTCCCCGGTGAAAGGGGTGTGGTTGGCGGTCCGGCCGGAGCCGGTCACACCGCGCGTGAGCTGCGCGACGACCTCAGGAGTGACCACGTCGGCGGCGGTGCGCACACCGGCCGGGGTGGTGGCTACGGGGTTGGTGCCGAGGGGGCCGCTGCTGAGGGAGGCGGGGGCCTGCGAGTCCGTCATGGCGGTGAGCGTATGACGATCCCGACGCTTTGGGTACCCGTGGGTAACAGATTTCGACCACGCCGGGAACCGCGCCGGTAACCGCGCCAGCGATCGCTGGCGCAAAGGCCCTGATCAGGGGCTTGTCGCCGGAGTTCAGCCGGGAACTCAGCCGTGTGTGAAGGAATCGAGTGCGGCGTCGAAGTGCGCTCTGGCCTCGCCCTGGCGGCTCACGGGAGCCGAGACCCACACGTCGTACAGCATGCCGCCCTCCTCCCAGCAGACGTCGTACGTGTGCCGGCCGCCTGCCTGGCGTTCCGCCGGGGTGAAACCGTTCCAGCTGAACTCCCAGAAGGCGGCCGGGAGCCCGCCGTGGGTCGTCCCGTTGACCCGGCCGTCGCGGTAGCCGGGGTAGTCGGACGGGCCCTCCGAGTGCGCGCGGTACATCTCGGCGAGCGGGCCGCCGGGACCGGATCGCTGCACGCGGATGCCGATACGGACGCCCTCGCCCGGCGACTTGTAGAAGACGCGCTCGGCGTCCGTGGAACGGGTGAAGCCGTCCGGGACGGCGAGCGTGAAGCCCTGCGGATCGGCCACGGTCCGGTATCCCGGCGGGGCCACGGGCCCTGTCGCCGTCGCGGTGGCGGTCGCCGTCGCGGTCGCCGTGGTGGTCCCCCGGCTGGGTGCGGACGCCTGGGTGGGCGTGGCCGCACGGGTGGGCCCGGCCGGCTGCGTACGACTCGGCCCGGCACCCGCTCGGCCGTCGTCCCCGCCGCCACCGCCGAAGTCGGTGAGCAGCCCGGCGGCCGCTGCGCCCGCCCCGCCGATGACCACGACCAGCAGGGCGGCGACGAGCGCGTCGCGTTTGCGCGACCTGGCACGCGGCCCCTGCGGAACGGCCGCTGGAACCACCCGGTCGGTGGGCGTGTAGGCGGGAGAACTCCCTGGGGAAAGTCCCGTGGTGACCCCTGGGGTGACCCCTGCGGTGACGTACGCGCGCAGCAGGCGCTCGGCCTCCGTCGCGTCGATACGCCGGGCGGTGTCACGATCCAGCAGCCCTCGTACGACCGGCAGCAATGGGCCGGCGGCGGCGGGCGGGCGGATCTCGTCCTGGACCACCGCGTGCAGGACACCGCCCAGTGAATCGCGGCGGAACGGCGACTCGCCGCTCAGCGCGGTGCACAGCAGAACCCCGAGCGACCAGAGGTCCGCCTCCGGACCGGCCTTGCCGCCCTGCATCCGCTCGGGCGCGGTGTACTCGGGAGAGCCGACGAAGGAACCGGGCCCGGTCAGTGTGGTCGCGCCACTGACCTGCGCGATCCCGAAGTCGGTGAGCACGACGCGGCCGCTGCCGGCCTCCATCAGGACATTGGCGGGCTTGAGGTCCCGGTGGAGCACTCCACGGGCGTGCGCCGTACGCAGCGCGCCCAGCAGAGCGAGCCCGATCCGGGCGGCTTCGCGCGCGTCGACCGGGCCGTGGGCGGCCAGCCGGTCGGCGAGCGTGCCGCCGTCCACCAACTCCATGACGAGGTAGGGCTGTTCGTCCTCCTCGACGACATCGTGCAGGACGATCACATGGGGGTGCTTGATCTGCGCGACGGTACGGGCCTCGCGCAGCGCGGCGGAAAGTCCCGTGGAGGCGTTCTCGAGGTGCAGCTCCTTGACCGCAACCTGGCGGCCGAGGAGTTCGTCGGTGGCCCGCCACACGGTTCCCATACCGCCTCGCCCGAGCCGGGCTCCCAGCCGGTAACGCCCCGCGATCAGGCGGTTGTTGTCCTCGTGATCCTCCGGCATGATCTAAGGCTGCCAGCCGCGCAGTACGGTGTCGAACCGGTCCCGGGTCGTCTCCCAGTCCTCTTCCGGCCCCGACATGTAGATCGCGTACTCCGTGCCGTCCTCGGCGTAGTACATCTGGTCGATCGCGTGCCGCCGCCCCGGATGGTCCCGGGATTCGGTCCAGCTGAACTCCCACAGCGCGGAGTTGGGGTGGTCACGGTAGCTGTTCGGGTGGAGCTTGATCCGTTTGTATCCGGGCAGCCGAGTGCTGACGGTCTTCTCCACGTTCAGCATGTGCATGTACGGGTTCTCGAAGTCCGGGCTCTCGTCGATCCCGATCCTGATCCGGTGCGCCCCGTTGTCCGGCGTGTAGTCGATCTGATCGCCGTCCATCCGCCGTTTCCAGCCGTCCGGAACGAGCAGGCTGAAGCCCTCCGGATCGGTCACCCGCTGCCAGCCCGCCGGTACCGCGTCCGGGTCCGTCTTCGCCGGCGAGGCCCCGTGGGTACCGCTGCCGGTTCCGGCCGAGGCGCCGCTCGAGCGGTTGCCCTCCGCGTACTTCATCGCGCCGAGACCGACACCACCGCCGACCAGGGCGGCGACGAGGATCACCACGGCCGTCCGCCGCGCACGGCTCTTGCGTCCGGCGGAGGCCACGGGCGCGGGTGCGGTCACGGGGCCCGCCGGCAGGCCCGGCGGCGGGCCGGCTGCGGGACCCGGCGGGGTGGCCCCCGCCTGGACATACTCCGCCGGCACCTTCTGCGTCGGCACGTACGCCTGGGCCTCCTTCGGAGCGCGCCCCTCCATGGCATCCAGCAGCATGCGTTCGGCCTCGGCGGCCGAGGGACGGTCGGCCGGTTCCTTGCGCAGCAGCGCGATGATGACGGAAGCCAGCGGGCCGGCGTGCTGCGGCAGGGGCGGCTCGTCGTGGACGACGGCCTGGAGCGTGGAGATCGGCGAGGTCCGGCGGAAAGGCGAACGCTCCTCGACCGCCGTGTAGAGGGTGGCCCCCAGGGACCACAGGTCGGAGGCCGGTCCAGGATCGCCGCCCTGTACCCGCTCGGGCGCGAGGTAGTCGATCGAGCCGACGAGTTCACCGGTCCGCGTGATCGTGGAGTCGCCCTCGATCGCGGCGATGCCGAAGTCGGTGAGAAGCACCCGGCCGTCCTTCGCCAGGAGGACGTTGCCGGGCTTCACGTCCCGGTGCAGTACACCCGCCGAGTGGGCGGCGCGCAGCGCGCCGAGGACGTGCAGCCCGATACGGGCCGCCTCCCGCGGCTCGATCCGGCCGGCCTGCTTGGCGGCGTCGGCAAGCGAGGGACCGTCGATGAACTCCATGACAATCCACGGGCGGTCGTCGTGTTCGAGTACGTCGTGCACGGTGACGACACCCGGATGCGCGATCCGGGCAGCGGCCCGCGCCTCCTTCTGGGTGCGGGCGTGCAGAACGACCCGGTCGGCCTCGGCGACGTACAGACCTGCCGTCAGTTCCTTGACCGCGACGGTCCTGTGGAGTACTTCGTCGTGAGCGCGCCAAACCTTGCCCATGCCCCCGCTGCCGATGCTCTCGCCCAGCCGGTACCGGCCGGCGAGCATCGTGCCCGCGCCTGTCCTGTGATTCACGTGCCCCCGCCCTGTTCCTTCGGTTGTCAGGTTACGGAGCGGGATACGGCCACGGAACAGCGGAGCACTCACGGAGACAGCACTGTGACTCAGTACGTGACTCAGCGCGTATCTCCCGTCGCAGCCCGAGGTGTTCGGACCGCTCGGGTGCAAATCATCGTGTCGCGGACCTCTGGTCGCGGTGAGGCCGGTCGCGGTGAGGCCGGTCGCAGTGAGGCCGGTCGCAGCCTCCTCGTGGGTCAGCCGGTGACTCGGTAGGTGGCGGAAGCCTGTTCGAAGATCTCGCTCACCTCGTCGCGCCCCGACTCGGGGCCGATCACCATGACGACGTGGTAGCGGCCGTCGACGACCGTGGCGAGGTTGCGCACGTAGACCTCACGGCCGCTGCTGTCCGCCCAGGTGTACTGCCCCTCCGCCGTGACCCGCTGCCCCACGACGACTTGCCGCACTCCGGTGGAGGTGGCCCAGCTGGAGTCGCGGAACGGCTGGAGCTCGCGCTCCCTCTCCCGCTGGTACGCCATCGGATCCGTGCCGCTGTCCTGCACGGTGTCCCGGCCGGGGACGACGATGAGCTCGTACTCGCCGCCGGTGTACCGGACCTGGCCGCTGTCGTTGAGCGGTCGCCGACGCCAGTCCCGGTCGACGGCAACTTGGAAGCCCTCCGGGTCTTTGCGCAGTACGTATCCCTGTGCCAGGTTGCCGGCGGGCACAGTCGTCTGCGGCTGCTGGGAGGTGGGTTTCTCCGGCCTGCCGGACGTGTCGGGCTGTTGTTCCGGCTGCTGCTCCACGGGTGCCGATCGGCTGGGGCCGACCGCACCGGGCCGCTTCTGCGGGCCCCCGTCGTCCGCTTCCTCCTCGGGCATGAACATCACCGCGTACGCGACAACGGCTGCCAGGACGAGCAGGATCAGCAGCAGCAGAGTCCGGCCGAGCGATCTGGGCCCCCGCTGCCGTCGTTCACGCGCGGGCCTTGCCTTCCCCTGCCGGTGCCGGCCGTGCGGAACGGCGGGCGAAGCCGCGCGACGCCTTCGTACGAGTTCGCCGCGGCGGCGTACGACCGGGAGCCGGGTGCCGTCGAGCGAGGGCACCGGCACCACCTGAGTGCCCGCCTCCGGCTCCGGGGCGGACCGTACGAGCGAACGCAGCCAGCCGCGCAGTTCCTCGAAGTCGGGGCGCTCGGTGGGGTCCTGGCGCAGCAGAGATTCGACCACGGGACGCAGGGGGCCGCACTCCTCCGCGAACGCGGGCGGTTCGGCGCAGACCATCTGGACGAGCTCCGCGGCACTCTCCTCCGGGTAGGGGGCGTGCCCCTGTACGGAGCGGAACAGCAGTGCGCCGAGCGCCCACAGGTCCGTCGAGGGACCGACGGGCGCGGCCAGCTGCCAGTTCCCGTGTACGGGACCGGCCTGCTCCGGCGCCCAGCGCTCGGTGACCGCGCCGACGACGGCGATCCGGGTCTGCCGGGCTCGCTCGGCGGCGAGCGGGGTCGCGGGCCCGCGGTAGGCGGGGGCGCCCGCGCCGGCCACGACCTGGTCCCAGCCTCCGCAAGGCTTCGCCGTACCGCTGGTCCGCTCAGGTGGGGCGGCCTCCAGAGCGGCGTGTGCCTGACGGTGCTGGTCGGCCCGCAGTCCTTCCCCCGGGCTGCCGCCCCGGGGTGTGGCTCCGCGCCAGGAGTCACCGCCGCTCCGGGCGGACGCGGGTGAGGTGCCACCGCCCCCGTGCCGTGCCTCGTCGCTCCAGGTGCCGGCCAGTTCCGCCCTGCGCGGTTCGGGCGCCTCGTGCTCGCCGGTGCGGCGGCCGTCCGTAGTCCTGGGCAGGCTGTCGCCGGGCCGGGCACCGCCGTACGGATAGCCGTACCCCTCGGGCGCGTGGGAGCCGGGCGCCCGGCCCTCGCCCTCCGGCGGTGCGGGACGCTGAACCGGGAGGCTTCCGGTGCCCGCCGACCTCGCCTCGCCGACCCGGGCGGCGGCCCGGGCTCCGGCGCGGTACGCCGCGATGGCCCCGGCACGCGCGGCCCGGACGTCCGCCGCCGCTCCGGGCCCCGGAGGCAGCGCGGTGCGCGCCCCGGGCAGCTCCGCGGATTCGGCCGCACCCGTGCCGGGACCGGCGCGGTCGCCCCCGTACTCCCCGCCGTTACCGCCGCCGTACGGACCCGTGTGGTCCGGCGGACCGGCGGCCGGCAGTACGGAGGTGGCCTCGACAACCGGTTCCGCGGCCGGTACCGGGTCATAGCCGCACAGCGCCTCTTCCGCGGCGCCGGACGCCAGACCTGTCAGCACGACGCGGCCGTCGTCACACACCAGCACCGTGCGGATGGTGATGTTCCTGTGGGTCCAGCCGTGAGCGTGCAGAACGCGCAGGGCGGTGAGTACGTCCGAGGCGACCTCGGCCGCACGGTACGGGCTGAGCGGTTTCTCCGCGAGCAGCGCCGCGAGCGGCCGCGCTGCCACCAGCTCGCTCACTATCCAGAGCGAGCCGCCCTCCGCGAACACGTCGAAGACCTGGTCGAGCCGGGGGTGGTCGGGGATCTGCGCGGCGGCCTGGGCCGCTTCGATCGCCCGCCGTACGGCGGGATCGGTGGGACGCCGCGTGGTGCCACCGGCACGCCGCGGCGACGGCGGCCCGTCCCCGTCGAGCATCTCCGCGTCCACGACCTCGGGCAGCATCACCTGCCGGACCAGCACTTCCTGACCGCTGTACGTGTCGAACGCCCGGGTCTCCACAAGCTCGTACTCGTCGGACGGGGGCAGGGGCAGGCGGTAGCGGTCGGCGAGTACCCGTCCCGCATAGTCGTCCACGACGCCTCCCCAGAGCGCGCTGTTCCCCGGTGCCCGTCCGTCCGACAGCCACAGAAAAGGGCCAATTCCGGTCGTTTACCGGCCCATTGCGGCTGCGTAAAGTCCGCGACCTCTCACGATACGTGGCAACACCCGTCCACGCGGCCGGGTCAACGCATCCCGGGCCCCGAACGTGCTCAGTCCTTCGGCCGGAACGTGTCGAACGCCGTCTTCCGCAACGTCCGGCACTCCGCGCCGTCCCACTCGCTCTGCTTGCAGGTCACCATGATCGAGTACCCGTGCTTGGCGTCCACCTTGAAGCCGCGGTTCAGTATCCGGACCCGCTCGCCGCCCTGGCTCCGCTCGAACTGCCAGTCCGCCACGGTCGGGTAGCCGTTGTACTCCACCTTCCCGAGGCCGAGCAGTTTGTAGCCGCTGCTGCTGCCGGCCACGGCAGGCGCGAGCTGTGCCCAGGCCAGCGCCGCGTCGTCGCTGGGACTGTCGTTGAAGTCGACCTGGACGCGCGGGAATCCGCCGGGCGACGCGCTGTAGATGCCGCCGGAGTTCTGGCCCGCTATCCGGTGGCGCTTGAAGCCGGCGGGCATCGCCATGGTGAAGTGGAAACGGCTGTCGGTGACCGTCTTGTAGCCGGCGGGCAGCGCGTCGTCGCCCGACGAGCCGCCGGTCTTCCCGCTGTCGGCCGCCTCTCCCGTACCGGCCCCCTGCCCCTTGTCCTTGCCGGTTCCGGTCGCGTCCCCGGAGCCCTTGTCGGCCCCCTTGCCCGTGTCCGTGCCGGGGTCCTTCTCCTTGCCCTTGTCCGAGCCCTCTCCGCCGGCGGTGGCTCCGCTCGACGCGGCCTTGTCGTCCTTGGACTTGCTGTCCTGGCCGTTCTGGTCGCTGTCACCGCCGAGCGCGACGGCGAGGATGGTGCCGAGGATGGCGAGCACCGCCACGACGGCCACGATCGCGAGCGTGCGCCTCGGCACCACGTCCGTGAGCGTCGCCCGCGTGGCGGGCGCGGGTCCGGGCTCGGCGGCAGCCGCCGCGTTGCGTACGGACTGCAGCGCCCCGCGCATCCGCTCCGCGGCCGCCGCCGCCTTGGGCTGCGTCGTCCTCTCCTCCGCCGGTACGGGAGGGAGGGCGACCACCCGGGTCGCGTCGCCGGCCGGTTCCGGCTCGGGCTCCGCGACCGGTTCGGGGGCGTGCACGACGGCGTTCAGAAGGGCACGGGCGCCCGCGTCGTCGAGCCGCTGCTTGGGATCCTTGGCCAGCAGACCGTAGATGACCTCCTCCAGCTCGCCCGCACCCTTGGGCGGGTCGAGCGGCTCGGTCATCACGGCGGTCAGGGTCGCGATCGCGGAGCCCTTGTCGTACGGCGGAATGCCCTCCACCGAGGCGTACAGCAGGCCGCCCAGCGACCACAGGTCGGCGGGCGGGCCGGGCTTGTGACCGCGGGCGCGCTCGGGCGAGATGTAGGAGGGCGCGCCGACGAGCATGCCGGTCGAGGTGACCGAGGGGTCGCCCTCGACCTGCGCGATACCGAAGTCAGTGAGCACGACCCGGCCGTCCTCGGAGATCAGCACATTGGAGGGCTTCACATCGCGGTGCAGGATGCCCTCGCGGTGCGCGGAACGCAGCACGTCCAGGATGGCGAGCCCGACCTCCGCGGCCCGACGAGGGCTCAGAGTGCCTTTCTCACGGATGACTTCGGCGAGCGAGGCGCCCTCGATGAGCTCCATGACGATCCACGGCCGGTCGTCCTCGTCCACGACGTCGAAGACGGTCACCGCACCGTTGTTGCGGATGCGTGCGATCGCCTTGGCCTCACGCATGGTCCGGGTGATCAGCCGGCGCTTCTCGTCCTCGTCGATGTTCGTCGGGAACCGCAGCTCCTTGACGGCGACGGTGCGTCCGAGGGTCTCGTCCACGGCCCGCCACACGGTGCCCATACCGCCCTTGCCCAGCACGGCCCCGAGCCGGTACCGGCCTGCCAGGAGCCGGCCGCCCTTCTCGGCGCGCCCGGCCACGACGGCATCGCGGTTCTTGCCCGGACTGACGGACCGCCCGTTACCCGGCGCGTCGACGTGCCGGTCCGCGGCGGCTGGACCCTTCGCGTCCCGATCGCCGGGACGGTCCCCGGCGCGTCCTTCGGCCGAACTCCCGCCCGGATTCACGTCCTCGCCCTCGGGACGGCCCTTCTCCCGGGCACGGTCCTCGACACGATCCGAGGGACGGTCCCCACCGGCGGCATCCCGGTCCGCGGTCGAGGAGCCTCCGGGGGCGGCGGCCTTGACCCCGGTCTCGGTCCCCGCCTCGGCTTCGGCCCCATCCTCGGGGCCGGCCTGGGCCTCCGAACCGTCCGCGGCGCCAGCCCCGGTCCCGCCCGCAGCGCCGGCCTCCGGCCCCTCGTCGGCCGGGCGCTCGGCTTCGGCCCGGCCACCGGCCGAACGCGCCGCGTCGACCGCGTCCGCGGACTCGTCACCGACCTCGGCCTCGGGCCGGTCCTCGTCCCGCTGGGGCCCCCGCGCCTGCTCCGCCTCCGACATGCGTCCCCTCTGCGATCCTGTGCCTCGCCGCGGTACTCCTTCGGCTCTGCGAGCCCGGGAGTGGCAGTAACCCGCCCTGGCAGAAACTTCATTGTCCCCCACCCCGGGACGGGTGAATATGCGGGGTCCGCCGGTGGCACAAGACCCTTACAGAGGCACGATGTCCGGCGCACCGAGCCGCGCCGCGTCCGCCGTCAGGTCGTCCGGCTGCCTCTGCGACTCCCGCTCCGCCTGTACGCGCTTGTCGTAGTGCTCGACCTCCTTCTCGATCTGCTCCTTGTCCCAGCCCAGCACCGGCGCCATCAACTCGGCACACTCCCGCGCACTGCGCGTCCCCCGGTCGAATGTCTCGATCGAGATCCGCGTCCGGCGCGTCAGTACGTCGTCCAGGTGCCGCGCGCCCTCGTGGGAGGCCGCGTAGACCACCTCCGCCCGCAGATAGTCGTCCGCCGTGCCGAGCGGCTCCCCCAGCGACGGGTCGGCGGCAATCAGTGCGAGCAGTTCCTCCGCCAGTGAGCCGTACCGGTTCAAAAGGTGCTCCACCCGCGCCACATGGAGCCCCGCACGGGCCGCGATCCGCGCCCGCGCGTTCCACAGGGCCCTGTACCCCTCCGCCCCGACGAGCGGCACATCCTCCGTGACACACTCGGCGACCCTCTGGTCCAGCCCGTGCACCGCCTCGTCCACCGCGTCCTTGGCCATCACCCGGTACGTCGTGTACTTGCCACCCGCCACGACCACCATCCCGGGCACGGGGTGCGCCACCGTGTGCTCGCGCGACAACTTGCTCGTCGCGTCCGACTCCCCGGCCAGCAGCGGCCGCAGACCCGCGTACACCCCCTCGACGTCGTCCCGGGTCAGCGGCACCGCGAGTACCGAATTGACGTGCTCCAGCAGGTAGTCGATGTCGGCGCTCGAAGCCGCCGGATGCGCCTTGTCGAGGTCCCAGTCCGTGTCCGTCGTCCCGACGATCCAGTGCCGGCCCCACGGGATCACGAACAGCACGGACTTTTCGGTCCGCAGGATCAGCCCGGTCGTGGAGTGGATCCGGTCCTTCGGCACCACCAGGTGGATGCCCTTGGACGCCCGTACATGGAACTGCCCGCGCTCCCCGATCAGCGCCTGGGTGTCATCCGTCCACACCCCCGTGGCGTTGACGATCTGCTTGGCCCGGATCTCGTACTCCCCGCCGCCCTCCACGTCCTGTACGCGCGCGCCGACGACCCGCTCGCCCTCCCTCAGGAAGCCGACGACCCGCGCCCGGTTGGCCACCTGCGCGCCGTACGCCGCCGCCGTACGCACCAGCGTCGCCACATAGCGCGCGTCGTCCATCTGGGCGTCGTAGTACTGCAACGCCCCCACCAGGGCGTCCTTCTTAAGGCAGGGGGCCACCCGCAGCGCGCGCTTCCGCGTCAGATGCCGGTGCACCGGCAGTCCGCGCCCGTGGCCCGAGGAAACGGACATGGCGTCGTACAGCGCCACTCCCGACCCGGCATAGAGCCGCTCCCAGCCATTGTGCTGCAGCGGATAAAGAAACGGCACAGGCTTCACCAGGTGCGGCGCCAGCCGCTCCAGCAGCAGCCCGCGCTCCTTCAGCGCCTCCCGTACGAGCGCGAAGTCCAGCATTTCCAGATAGCGCAGGCCGCCGTGGATCAGTTTGCTCGACCGGCTCGACGTTCCCGAAGCCCAGTCTCGAGCCTCCACGAGCCCGGTGGCGAGCCCGCGGGTCGCCGCGTCGAGCGCGGTTCCGGCTCCGACCACTCCCGCGCCCACGACCAGCACGTCCAGTTCCCGCTCGGCCATCGCGGCGAGCGCTTCGGCCCGCTGCTCAGGTCCCAGTGTCGCTGTCCTCACTGCTGCCTCCCGTTGATCGGGCCGGTCCTGCTCACATCCCCACCCCCCGATTCTGTCCGCGCTCGTCCGAGTCGGCCACCGCCTGTGGACAACACTCCCGTGACCACCGCCGCGCAATACGGCATATCGGTCATATTTACGCCTAGTCTGACATTGCGCTCGCTCGTTCTGTCCACAGGACTTGCGCACTCTGTCCCCTCCGGTTAAGGGAAGGACGGCCACCGCCATGCCCGCAGATCTCGCCGTCATCGGACTCGGCCACCTCGGACTGCCTCTCGCCCGGGCCGCCGTCGCCGCCGGCATCGAGACCATCGGATACGACACCGGCCCCTCCCCCTCGGGTGGTGCGCTGTCTGCCGCTGACATCCGCCGGATGTCGGCGGCCGGCTTCCGGGCCACCACCAACCCGGTCGAACTGGGAAGGGTCCGTACCGCCGTCATCTGTGCCCCCACCCCGCTCGGCCCGGACCGGGCGCCCGACATGTCCGCCGTCGGCGATGCCGCCCGAGCACTCGCCGCGCGGCTGCGCCCGCACACCACCGTGATCCTGGAATCGGCCGCCTACCCCGGCGCCACCGAGGAATTCCTCCGGCCGGTCCTCGAACAGGGCTCCGGCCTCCGCGCGGGGCGCGACTTTCATCTCGCCTACTCCCCCAGCCGCCTCGACCCCGGCAACCGCACCCACGGCTACAACAACACCCCGAAGGTCATCGGCGGCCTCACGCCCGCCTGCACCGAGTCGGCCGCGGCCTTCTACTCCCGCCTCACCGACAAGGTGGTACGCGCCCGCGGCCCGCGCGAGGCGGAGACTGTCCAGCTCCTGGAGACCAACTACCGGCACGTCAACATCGCCCTGGTCAACGAAATGGCGGTGCTCTGCCACGACCTCGGCGTGGACCTGTGGGACGTCATCCGCTGCGCCGAGACCAAGCCGTACGGCTTCCACGCGTTCCGCCCCGGCCCCGGCGTCGGCGGCCACGGCGTCCCCGTCGACCCCAACTACCTCCCGCACGCGAGCCGCACGCCGGGCCATCCGCTGCGCATGGTCGGGCTCGCCCAGGAAATCAACAACCGCATGCCGCAGTACGTCATCCAGCGCTGCGCCACCCTCCTCAACGAGCACGGCAAGTCCGCCCGCGGCGCCCGCGTCCTGCTCCTCGGCGTCACCTACAAGCCGGACCTCGCCGACCTGGAGGGCTCCCCCGCCCAGGAGATCGCCACCCGGCTGATGGACCTGGGCGCACAGCTCAGCTACCACGATCCGTACGTCGCCGGCTGGCGCGTGCGCGACCAGCCCGTCCCGCGCGCGGACTCGCTCTACGAAGCCGCGGCCAATGCCGACCTGACGATCCTGCTCCAGCACCACCGCACATACGACCTCCAAGGCCTCGCGGTGAAGGCCCAGTTGCTGCTGGATACGAGAGGAGCGAGCCCGGCCGGCGCCGCCCACCGGCTCTGAGCCGCGGCACCCAGCCGCGCGCACCCCCGGCTCACCTGCGGAAAGGGACTACGCTGAGCGCCGGCCTGTTCTTCCGCGTCGGCCGCGCCGACGAAACACTCGCCACCAGCGGCATCACCCATCTGGTGGAACATCTGCCTGCACCACCACGGCATCGGCGACCTCCACTTCAACGGTCGACCGCCGCCGCGTACACGCACTTCGACGTACATGGTTCCCCCGAAGACGTCGTCGAGTACATCAACGGGGTCTGTGCGGCACTACTCGATCTGCCTTTCCCGACGGCGGCAGGCGCCTCACCGGCCATGACGGGTTCACGCTCTCCGTCGAGCCGACCCTGTACGGGCTGACCCCCAGCTGGTTCCTGACCGCGTGCGGTGTGGTGCCTGCCGTCCGGACGTGGCTGGTCAGGCGCCGTGGCTGAACTGTGACGTGGAAATCCGTAGTTGTACTGTCCGACAGGCCTGCTAGCCTGCGGCGTCACTTCGCGCACAGCAGTAACCCGTACAACCGTGCGCATCCGTCCCAGGGGGGATTCCCAGCATGAGCCAGTCCGTTCCGCCGACCGGTAATCCGTTCGCCGACGGCGCCGTCCCGCCCGCCCCGGCGCCGGCGCCCGTACGCAACAACGTCGCGCTCGGCCTGGTGGCCGGCCTCGTCGCCGCCATCGTCGGCGCCCTCGCCTACGGCGGGATCATGCGCGCCCTGGCCGACGAGGACGGCAGCTACAGCGAGATCGGCTTCCTCGCCCTCGGCGTCGGCGCTCTCGTGGGTGTCGCGCTCGGCAAGCTCGGCGGCCGCAACCCGATCCTCCCGATCGCGGGTGTGCCGCTCGCCCTGCTCGGCGTGTTCCTCGGCCAGATGTTCGGCTACGCCCTCATGATCAGCTGGTGGTCGGAGCTCGCCGGTACGCCGCTCACCCTCACCGAGCTGTTCACCTCGGAGCTCGGCAACCTCTTCAAGGCATGGAAGGAAGAAGCCGACTTCATGAGCATTCTCTTCTTCGCCATCGCCGGATACGAGGGCTTCGCCATCACCAAGAAGCTCGGCGGCTGACGCCGGACGCAGCTATCCGGAAGGGCCCGTACCGCATCGCGCGGTACGGGCCCTTCCGGCGTACGTAGGGGCTGTCAGCGCGGGCCGTCGTGCTGCGACGGCGCCACCGTGACCTCGACCCGCTGGAACTCCTTGAGGTCGCTGTAGCCCGTCGTGGCCATCGACCGGCGCAGCGCACCGAAGAAGTTCATCGACCCGTCCGGGATGTGGGAGGGACCGAGCAGGATCTCCTCCGTCGTCCCGACCGCGCCCAGGTCCATCCGCTTGCCGCGCGGCACGTCCTCGTGGACGGCCTCCATGCCCCAGTGGAACCCACGGCCCGGCGCGTCCGTCGCGCGCGCCAGCGGCGAGCCGATCATCACCGCGTCGGCGCCGCAGGAAATGGCCTTGGGAAGATCACCCGACCAGCCCACTGCGCCGTCGGCGATGACGTGGACGTACCGGCCGCCGGACTCGTCCATGTAGTCCCGGCGGGCCGCCGCGACGTCGGCGACCGCGGTCGCCATCGGCACCCGGATGCCCAGCACGTTGCGGGTGGTGTGCGCCGCCCCGCCGCCGAAGCCGACCAGGACACCCGCCGCGCCGGTGCGCATCAGGTGCAGGGCGGCGGTGTACGTGGCGCAGCCGCCGACGATGACCGGCACATCGAGCTCGTAGATGAACTGCTTGAGGTTGAGCGGCTCGGCGGCACTTGAGACGTGCTCGGCGGAGACCGTCGTGCCCCGGATCACGAAGATGTCGACGCCGGCATCGACGACAGCCTTGGAGAACTCGACCGTGCGCTGCGGCGAAAGCGCCGCGGCGGTGACGACGCCCGAGTCGCGCACCTCCTTGATGCGCTGCCCGATGAGGTCCGCCTTGATGGGAGCGGCGTAGATCTCCTGGAGACGGCGGGTGGCCCCGCCCTCGTCCAGCTCGGCGATTTCCTGGAGCAGCGGCTCCGGGTCCTCGTACCGCGTCCACAGGCCTTCGAGGTTCAGCACACCCAGACCGCCGAGCTCACCGATGCGGATCGCGGTCTGCGGCGAGACGACCGAGTCCATCGGAGCAGCCAGGAACGGAAGCTCAAAACGGTAGGCATCGATCTGCCAGGCGATCGAGACCTCTTTCGGGTCCCGGGTGCGCCGGCTCGGGACGATGGCGATGTCGTCGAACGCGTACGCCCTGCGGCCGCGCTTGCCGCGCCCGATCTCGATCTCAGTCACGTGTGTGGCCTTTCCCTCTTGGTCTGCGTGTCCAGTATCCCCGACGGGCAGCGCGAAGCGTCTCGGCGACCGGTGGGCGGACGCGCCGCGCACGCAGCGAGGGGGCGGCCCGGAGATTCCCCGGCCGCCCCCTCGCTGCGTGCGCCACGGCGGCATTACCGCCTGGAGTAGTTCGGCGCCTCGACCGTCATCTGGATGTCGTGCGGGTGGCTCTCCTTGAGCCCGGCCGACGTGATCCGTACGAACCGGCCGCGGTCCTGCAGCTCGGGCACCGTCCGGCCGCCGACGTAGAACATCGACTGGCGCAGACCGCCGACCAGCTGGTGGACGACCGCGGAGACCGGACCGCGGTAGGGCACCTGGCCCTCGATGCCCTCGGGGACCAGCTTGTCGTCGGTGCCGACGCCCTCCTGGAAGTACCGGTCCTTCGAGTACGACTTGGCCTGGCCGCGCGACTGCATGGCGCCCAGCGAGCCCATGCCGCGGTACGACTTGAACTGCTTGCCGTTGATGAAGAGCAGCTCGCCCGGCGACTCCTCGCAGCCGGCGAGCAGCGAGCCCAGCATCACCGTGTCGGCGCCGGCCACCAGGGCCTTGGCGATGTCACCGCTGTACTGGAGGCCGCCGTCACCGATGACCGGGACTCCGGCCGCCTTCGCGGCGAGCGCGGCTTCGTAGATCGCGGTGACCTGCGGGACGCCGATTCCGGCGACCACGCGGGTGGTGCAGATGGAGCCGGGGCCGACGCCGACCTTAATGCCGTCCACACCGGCGTCGATCAGCGCCTGGGCACCGTCACGCGTGGCGATGTTGCCGCCGATGACGTCCACCGCCGAGTTCGACTTGATCTTGGCGACCATGTCGCCGACCAGCCGGGAGTGGCCGTGCGCGGTGTCGACGACGATGAAGTCGACACCCGCTTCGATCAGCGCCTGTGCCCGCTCGTACGCGTCGCCGGCGACACCGACGGCGGCACCGACGAGCAGCCGGCCGCCCTTGTCCTTGGCGGCATGCGGGTACTTCTCGGCCTTGACGAAGTCCTTGACCGTGATGAGGCCTTTGAGGATGCCTGCGTCGTCGACCAGCGGAAGCTTCTCGATCTTGTGACGGCGCAGCAGCTCCATGGCGTCCACGCCGGAGATGCCGACCTTGCCGGTGACCAGCGGCATAGGGGTCATGACCTCACGCACCTGGCGGCTGCGGTCCGACTCGAAGGCCATGTCGCGGTTGGTGACGATGCCGAGCAGCTTGCCCGCCTGATCGGTGACCGGCACGCCGCTGATACGGAACTTGGCGCACAGCTCGTCGGCCTCGCGCAGCGTGGCGTCGGGATGCACGGTGATCGGGTCGGTGACCATGCCGGACTCGGAGCGCTTGACCAGGTCGACCTGGTTGGCCTGGTCGGCGATGGAGAGGTTGCGGTGCAGCACACCGACACCGCCCTGCCGGGCCATCGCGATCGCCATCCGCGCCTCGGTGACCTTGTCCATCGCCGCGGAGAGCAGCGGGACGTTCACCCGGACGTTCCTGGAGATGTACGAGGAGGTGTCGATCTGGTCCGGGGCCATGTCGGACGCGCCTGGCAGCAGCAGCACGTCGTCGTAGGTCAGCCCGAGTGTCGCGAATTTCCCGGGTACTCCGTCGACGTTGTCAGTCATGACACCTTCCCAAATGGTCTTGCTCGGCGCGGATGTCCATGCTAACGGGAACCCGTCGTGTCTCATTCCACGAACAAGATCAGCAGCAATTTTCGTACGTTCCTACCGCCTCGCACGCCCGCCGGACTACTGCTCGGCAAGCGCCCGCAGCCGGCTCAGGGCACGGTGCTGAGCGACGCGCACCGCACCCGGCGACATCCCCAGCATCTGCCCGGTCTCCTCGGCCGTCAGCCCCACGGCGACCCGGAGTACCAGCAGTTCGCGCTGGTTCTCCGGGAGGTTGGCGAGGAGCTTCTTGGCCCATTCCGCGTCACTGCTCAGCAGGGCCCGCTCCTCGGGGCCGAGCGAGTCGTCCGGCCGCTCCGGCATCTCGTCGGACGGTACGGCCGTACTGCCCGGATGCCGCATCGCGGCCCGCTGGAGGTCGGCGACCTTGTGGGCGGCGATGGCGAAGACGAACGCCTCGAAGGGCCGGCCGGTGTCCCGGTAGCGCGGCAGCGCCATCAGAACCGCGACGCACACCTCCTGCGCCAGGTCCTCCACAAAATGCCGGGCGTCGCCCGGCAGCCGGGAGAGACGGGTGCGGCAGTACCGCAGGGCGAGTGGGTGCACACGGGCCAGCAGGTCGTGCGTGGCCTGTTCGTCGCCCTCGACCGCACGGTGGACGAGGGTTCCGATGACCCCATGGGCAGTCGCTGCCTCGTCTTCGCGCATCGGTCCATGGTGCCTTGGCGCCGACTGTTCCGTGGCACCGCGTCCTGAGTTGTGCACCGAAGCGTTATGAGCAGGCGCGCCAGACGTCATCTCGTGCGCCCTCCCCTTCCGCTCGGCCGAATCGTCCCCGAGGAACTCCACAACTCAAGGATGCGGCATCGAGCCGGAAGCAACACATACGGCTCCGCGGCTGGGCGCACCGACGCCCGCCCGCCGGGTGGCGGACGGGGATCGACGTACCCCCGAGACGACACACTGCCCTAGCGGACCAGGCCCCAGCGGAACCCGAGCGCCACGGCGTGGGCACGGTCCGACGCGCCCAGCTTCTTGAAGAGCCGCCGCGCGTGCGTCTTGACGGTGTCCTCGGAGAGGAACAGCTCGCGCCCGATCTCGGCGTTCGACCGGCCGTGACTCATGCCTTCCAGGACCTGGATCTCACGCGCGGTGAGAGTGGGTGCCGCGCCCATCTCGGCCGAGCGCAGCCGGCGTGGCGCGAGCCGCCAGGTCGGGTCGGCGAGGGCCTGCGTCACGGTCGCCCTCAGTTCGGCGCGCGAGGCGTCCTTGTGCAGATAGCCGCGGGCGCCCGCGGCGACCGCCAGCGCGACACCGTCCAGGTCCTCTGCGACGGTGAGCATGATGATGCGGGCGCCGGGGTCGGCCGAGAGCAGTCGGCGCACGGTCTCGACACCGCCGAGCCCGGGCATCCGTACGTCCATCAGAATCAGGTCCGAGCGGTCGGCACCCCAGCGGCGGAGGACTTCCTCGCCGTTGGCAGCCGTCGTCACACGCTCTACGCCGGGCACGGTCGCGACCGCACGGCGGAGTGCTTCTCGGGCAAGCGGGGAGTCGTCGCAGACGAGGACGGATGTCATGGCCGCCCTCCGCAGCTGATGCGCGTCACCTTGAGCCTCCAGGCTGGGTACGTATCGTCACCTGTGCGGTTGACACCCTCGGACATCTGCCCGAGCGCTTGTTCTTTCAACCGCCTCCGCACTCTCAACGACGGTCACTCGAAAGAGTTACGGGTCGGACGAACACCTTCAGCACTCTACGTGAGGAAGCGGACACACAGCGGGCGCCACGAGCCATCTGTCCTTCATCTGGAGCTATGCCCTATTTGGCTGCATTTCTTCCATTTCACTGGTGTCTGTGACTAGATTCGCCATGAGTCATATTTACATCTACTCACACCGTGGATGTACCGTCGTGGGCACCTTATCCGCCTCAGCAACGGCTTCAAGGGGACAAGCAATGGCAGATTTCTCCCGCCTTCCCGGACCCAACGCCGACCTCTGGGACTGGCAGCTGCTCGCCGCCTGCCGCGGAGTCGACAGCTCGCTCTTCTTCCACCCTGAGGGTGAGCGGGGCGCGGCCCGGAGTGCGCGTGAGACCTCCGCCAAGGAGGTCTGCATGCGGTGCCCCGTGCGCGCGGAGTGCGCCGCCCACGCCCTGGCCGTACGCGAGCCGTACGGAGTGTGGGGCGGCCTGACCGAGGACGAGCGCGAGGAGTTGATGGGCCGCGCCCGCAACCGGCTGATCTCGGCGTCGAGTTCGGGGGGCACGACGTCGACCACCCACTGAAGGAACGTTTCTTCAGATTGAGCCGTACCCCCGGGGACCGCACGGGTCCCGATTTTCGCGTGCGCTCGTCAGCGAGCGGCCGCGCGCTCCAGCCGGTCCAGCATCGCCGAGACCGCGGGGACCCGCGCCAGGTCGGGAAGCGTCAGTGCCACCACTTCGCGCCGGACCGCCGGCTCCAGCGCCACGGTCCTCGCCCCTCTTGGGCGCACCGATTCCACCGCCAGTTCGGGCAGCACAGCCACCCCGAGGCCGGCACCGACCAGCCCCACCACCGCCGGGTAGTCGTCGGTCGCGAAGTCGATCCGCGGCGTGAAGCCCGCGCTCTCGCACACCTCGACCAAGTGGCGGCGGCAACGGGGGCAGCCCGCGATCCACGACTCCTCGGCCAGTTCCGCCATACCCAGCCGGTCCGCCTCCGCCAGCCGGTGCCCCTCCGGGACCAGCCCGACCAGGCGGTCGGTGAGCAGCGGGCGCACCACGAGGTCGTCCCACGCGTCGCTCTCCGCGACGGTTGCGCCGTACCGGAAGGCCAGCGCCACATCGCAGTCTCCCTCGCGCAACATCTCGACCGAGCGCGGGGGTTCGGCCTCGACCAGTGAGACCCGGGTGCCGGGGTGATCCTCCCGCATCGCGGCGAGTGCGGTCGGCACAAGCGTGGAACTGCCGCTCGGGAACGAGACCAGCCGCACCCGGCCGGCCCGCAGGCCCGCGATCGCGGCGACCTCCTCCTCCGCGGCCGTCAGCCCGGCCAGGATGCCCGCCGCGTGGCGCACCAGCGCCTCGCCGGCCTGGGTCAGGCGCATCTCGCGGCCGGTGCGGATCAGCAACGGGGTGCCCGCGGAGTGCTCCAGGGCTTTCATCTGCTGACTCACGGCGGGCTGCGTGCAGCCCAGCTCGCGCGCGGCGGCGGAGAAGGAGCCGGTGGCTGCCACGGCACGCAAGACTCGGAGATGACGGGCCTCGATCATGCCTCGAGTATAAGGGACACTTGGAGGCAACGGCGGAAATCGCGTCGCCCCTTTGGCGGGCCATCGCTTAGCGTGGCACGCATGCTGTCATCGTCCGGGGAGCGACCCCCGTACCCCCGAAGTGTTCTCTCCGTGAACGTGGGCCGCGCCAAGGCCGTCGAGTACACCGACGCGCCCTCCGGCCGCACCGGCATCGACAAGCTGCCGGCCGAGGGAGCCGTACGGGTGGCCGCCCCCGGCCCCAAGGGTGCGGGGGCGAGCGGCGTCGCCGGTGACGCCGTGTGCGACCTGCGGTTCCACGGCGGCGACGACCGTGCCGTGTACGCCTTCGCGCGCGAGGACCTGGACCGGTGGGAACGCGAGCTGGAGCGGCCGCTCGCCCACGGCTCGTTCGGCGAGAACCTCACCACGACCGGTCTCGATGTGAACGGAGCGCTCATAGGTGAGCGCTGGCGCGTCGGCCCCGAGGTCGTACTCGAGGTGACCGGTGGCCGTATCCCCTGCCGCACGTTCGCCGGCTCGCTCGGTGAACAGGGCTGGGTCCGGCGCTTCACCCGGGACGGGGCGCCCGGTGCGCTGTTGCGCGTCATCGTGCCCGGCGACGTCCGCGCGGGCGACCCCGTCGAGGTCGTTCACCGGCCGGAGCACGACATCACCGTCTCCCTGCTCTTCCGGGCCGTGACCATCGAGCGTGAACTGCTGCCGAGCACGTTGGTCGCCGCGCAGTGGATGGAGTCCGGACTGCGGGCAGTGGCCGAGGAGTACACCGCCAAGTACGTGCCTTAGGCACGGTCGGGGTGCCGGCAGGGGGCGCGGGCACGGACCGCCGCCCGGGCATCCCCTAACGTTCAGCCATGACGACTGCACTGATTACGGGATCGACGGCAGGCATCGGGGCCGCCTTCGCGCGGCGCCTGGCCTCCGAGGGGCACAACCTGGTGCTGGTGGCCCGTGACACCAAGCGGTTGCGGGAGCAGGCGACCGAACTGCACGACCTGCACGGCATCGAGGCCGAGGTGCTGACCGCCGACCTCTCCGCGGACAGCGGGATCGAGGCGGTCGAGACCCGGCTGTCCGACCGCAAGAGCCCCGTGGACCTCCTGATCAACAATGCCGGGTTCGGCAACAAGGGCCGCTTCCTCGAAGTCTCCATGGCCGACGAACTGACGATGCTGAAGGTCCACTGCGAGGCGGTGCTGCGGCTGACCTCGGCGGCGGCGGAGGGCATGCGCGAACGCGGGCGCGGCGGAGTGGTGAACGTGGCCTCGGTGGCCGCGTTCGTGCCGCGCGGCACGTACGGCGCGTCGAAGTCCTGGGTCGTGCAGTTCACCCAGGGCGCGGCGAAGGACCTGGCCGGGTCGGGGGTCCGGCTGATGGCCCTGTGTCCGGGCTTCGTCCGCACCGAGTTCCACCAGCGGGCGGGGATGGGGACGGACAACATCCCGAACTGGATGTGGCTCGACGCCGACAAGCTCGTGGCGTCGGCGCTCGCCGATCTGGCACGCGGGAAGACGGTGTCGATCCCGGACCCGCGGTACAAGGCGCTGATGGGCGTGGTGAAGGTGGCGCCGCGCGGGCTGCTGGGCGGCGTCAGTTCACGTACGGGCCGCAAGTACGGGCCCCAGTAGCGGATCGGGTCAGGTCTCGGTGAGGGCCAGGGGCCGCCGTGGTGCCGTCCTGTCATGTGACGTCCACCCGGCGGCCCGTGACACCGACTGGGTCACCCGGTCCCCGCTCGCCGCACGAGCGCCGAAGGAGCAAACGCAGAAGGGGTATTGGTTCCACCATGCACCCCACCACCGACAACAGGCCCCGCGTGCTCCTCGCCATGGGCCCGGGCGTGGCCGAGCGGCTTCTCTCCGACCGCCATCGCACCCGCCTGGAGGCCCTCGCCCGCACCGACTCCCGGCTCGTCGCCCACGAACTCGCCACGCCCGCCCCGGAGGTCTCGGCAGCGCTCGCCGAGGCAGAACTGCTGCTCACCTGCTGGGGAGCACCCCCGCTCAGCGCCGGGGTGCTGGACGCGGCCCCGAAGCTCCGCGCCGTCGTGCACGCCGCCGGCTCCGTCAAGCACCACATCACGGACGCCTGCTGGGAACGCGGCCTCGCCGTCGCGTCCACCGCCGCCGCCAACGCCCTGCCCGTCGCGGAGTACACGCTCGCCGCCATCCTGTTCGCGAACAAGCGCGTCCTGCACGCCCACCGCCGCTACCGCGAGCTGCGCGCCCACGGCGACTGTCTCCGGGAGCTCGACCGCGCGGGCAACTACGGCCGCACGGTCGGGGTCGTCGGCGCGTCCCGGATCGGCCGCCGGGTGATCGAGCTGCTGCGCCCGTTCGACCTGCGGGTCCTGCTGTACGACCCGTACGTCGAGGAGGCGGACGCAGCCCGCCTGGGCGTGCGGACCGTCCCGCTGGACGTGCTGTGCGCGCGCAGCGACATCGTCACGGTGCACGCTCCGGAGGTCCCGGCCACCCGCCACATGATCGGAGCCCGGCAGCTGGCCCTGATGCCGGACGGCTCGACCTTGATCAACACCGCCCGCGGTTCCCTGGTGGACGAGGGCGCCCTCCTCCCCGAGCTCGTCTCCGGCCGGCTGGACGCCGTACTGGACGTGACGGATCCCGAACTCCCGCCCGTCGACTCGCCTTTGTACGACCTGCCGAACGTCCTGCTCACCCCGCACGTCGCAGGGTCGCTGGGCGGCGAACTGCACCGGATGGCCGACCGGGCGCTGGACGAGGTGGAGCGGTTCGCGGCGGGCCGGCCGTTCGCCGACCCGGTCCACCCGACCGCTCTGGGTCAGTCCGCCTGATCCGGCAGCAAGGGTCATATCTCACTAAAATGGACGCATCCCATCCATCGCGGGAGACGCCATGAAATTCGTACAGCTGATCGAGTACAAGACCGAGCGGTTCGACAACATGAACCAGCTCATGGACCAGTGGGTCGAACAGACCAAGGGCAAGCGGACCGCCACCCACAGCGTCACCGGGAAGGACCGCTCCGACGCATCCCACTTCGTCGAGATCGTCGAATTCCCGTCGTACGAAGAGGCGATGAAGAACTCCCACCTGCCGGAGACGGACCGGATCTTCCAGGAGATGGTGGCGCTCTGCGACGGTATGCCCTCGTTCACCGACCTGGACGTCGTCCGCGAGGAGCAGCTGAACTCCGCGGCAGCACGCCGCTTCTTCCACGAGGTCGCGGTCGGCGGAAACCTCGACGCCATCGACGAGCTGTTCGCCGCCGACTACCGGGACCACGACATCATGAAGGAAGAGGAGACCACGCTCGGGTCCGATGTCATTCGCAACGATGTCGCGGGGTGGCGCAAGGCCTTCGACTCCACGTTCGAACTCGACCGGCAGGTGTCGGAGGGTGACGACGTGGTGACGTTGTGGACCTGGACGGGCACCCACAAGGGCGACTTCATGGGCATCCCCCCGACGGGCAAGAAGTGCACGATGACCGGCACCACGATCTTCCACTTCCACGACGGAATGATCGCCGAAGGCTGGTGGCACTTCGATGCCCTGCGCCTGCTGCGGCAGCTGGGCGCACTCGGCTGAACGTGAAGGGCCCCTGCTCTCGCGGCTGAATCGCGAAAGGCCCCTGTTCCCGCGGCTGAGCGGGAACAGGGGCCTTCGGCGTGGCGTCAGTGCGAGTGGCCGTGACCGTGGCCGTGGCCCGCGTCAGCCTCTTCCTCGGCCGGCTTCTCGACGACCAGGGTCTCGGTCGTGAGCAGCAGCGACGCGATGGACGCGGCGTTCTCCAGCGCGGAGCGGGTGACCTTGACCGGGTCGATGACGCCGGCCTTCACCAGGTCGCCGTACTCGCCGGTCGCGGCGTTGAAGCCGTGGCCCTTCTCGAGTTCGGCCACCTTGGAGGTGATGACGTATCCCTCGAGCCCGGCGTTCTCGGCGATCCAGCGCAGCGGCTCGACGACGGCGCGGCGAACGACCGCGACACCGGTGGCCTCGTCACCCTCCTTGCCGAGGTTGCCCTCGAGCACCTTGGCGGCGTGCACCAGAGCGGAGCCACCACCGGAGACGATGCCCTCCTCGACCGCGGCGCGGGTCGCGGAGATGGCGTCCTCCAGGCGGTGCTTCTTCTCCTTCAGCTCCACCTCGGTGGCGGCGCCGACCCTGATCACGCACACGCCGCCGGCCAGCTTCGCGAGGCGCTCCTGGAGCTTCTCGCGGTCCCAGTCGGAGTCCGTGGACTCGATCTCCGCCTTGATCTGGTTGATGCGGCCCTTGACGTCCTCGGGGTTGCCGCCACCGTCGACGATGGTGGTGTCGTCCTTGGTGACCGTCACGCGGCGGGCGGAGCCGAGCACGTCCAGACCGGCCTGGTCGAGCTTGAGGCCGACTTCCTCGGCGATGACGGTGGCGCCCGTGAGCGCGGCGATGTCGCCGAGCATCGCCTTGCGGCGGTCGCCGAAGCCGGGGGCCTTGACCGCGACGGCGTTGAACGTGCCGCGGATCTTGTTGACGACAAGGGTCGACAGGGCCTCGCCCTCGACGTCCTCGGCGATGATCAGGAGCGGCCTGGAGCTACCGGCCTGGATGACCTTCTCGAGCAGCGGGAGCAGGTCCTGGATCGAGGAGATCTTGCCCTGGTGGATCAGGATGTACGGGTCCTCGAGGACGGCCTCCATACGCTCCTGGTCGGTCACCATGTACGGCGACAGGTAGCCCTTGTCGAAGGCCATGCCCTCGGTGAAGTCGAGCTCGAGACCGAAGGTGTTGGACTCCTCGACGGTGATGACACCGTCCTTGCCGACCTTGTCCATCGCCTCGGCGATGAGCTCGCCGACCTGCTGGTCCTGCGCGGAGAGCGCGGCCACGGCGCCGATGTCGGTCTTGTCCTCGATCGGACGGGCGGTCGCGAGGAGCTCCTCGGACACGGCCTTGACCGCGGCGTCGATGCCCTTCTTCAGGGAGGCCGGGGAGGCGCCGGCGGCGACGTTGCGCAGGCCCTCGCGAACCAGCGCCTGGGCCAGCACGGTGGCGGTGGTGGTGCCGTCACCCGCGATGTCGTTGGTCTTGGTCGCCACCTCCTTCACGAGCTGGGCGCCCAGGTTCTCGTACGGGTCGTCGAGCTCGACCTCGCGGGCGATGGTGACACCGTCATTGGTGATGGTGGGGGCACCGAACTTCTTGTCAATGACGACGTTGCGGCCCCGGGGGCCGATCGTCACCTTGACCGTGTCGGCAAGCTTGTTGACGCCGCGCTCGAGGGCACGACGGGCGTCCTCGTCGAACTTCAGGATCTTCGCCATGGGAGCTTCTCTGTCCTCTCAAATGAACTGCGCCCCGGCGCCCGGCCATTGAAGAGCGGGAGCACGGGGCGCAGATCAGAAACTTCGGCTGGATTACTTCTCGACGATCGCGAGAACGTCGCGAGCCGAGAGGACGAGGTATTCCTCGCCGTTGTACTTCACCTCGGTGCCGCCGTACTTGCTGTACAGCACGACGTCGCCGACGGATACGTCGAGCGGAAGACGGTTGCCGTCCTCGAAGCGGCCCGGGCCCACGGCCAGGACGACGCCCTCCTGGGGCTTCTCCTTGGCAGTGTCCGGAATGACCAGGCCAGAGGCCGTGGTCTGCTCGGCGTCGAGCGGCTGGACCACAATGCGGTCCTCGAGCGGCTTGATGGCAACCTTGGAGCTGGCGGTCGTCACGATCCGACCTCCCCCTTCGGAGATCTCACGGGGTTAATTGTCTGAGGTGGCGACCAGGTCGATCCGTCGTCGCGGGTGCCGGACCTGCCTGTCGCTGTGTTGGCACTCCCCGGTGGCGAGTGCCAGAGCTGACACTATGCGGCGGTTAGCACTCGGTCAAGCGGAGTGCCAACGTGGCTGCGTCGAATCCTCCCCGGGACGCCCGTCCGGCCCCCTGCCGGCGCCGTCCGGACCGCCCAACTGCTGGGCATCCGCACACGAGTACGGGTTCCCCCTGACGGGTCCCCCGCCACCGAGGACCTGCGGATGCACCGGTCCGGCGACCTGATCGTGGTCAGAGATAGTCCTCGAGAAGGCCGATCCGGAAGCCCTGCTCCTGGATCCGGCGCAGCATCTGCGTCGTCATCTCGGTGATCGTCGAGCCCTTGAGCTCACCGGGACCCCGGAAGTGGGCGAGCACGATGTCGCCGGGCCGCAGTTTGTCGCCCTCCGCGTACCGCAGATTGTGTATCTGCATCGAGGCCCGCCACAGGACGACCGAGCTCACCCCGCAGTCGGCCGCCGCCCGCAGGGTGTCGTCGTTGTAGTTGCCGAACGGAGGCCGGAACAGCCGCGGCTTCGTTCCGAAGCGGGCCTTCAGCCGGTCCTGCTGACCGCAGATCTCCGCGCGCTGCTTCGCATACGGAAGCCTGCGGAGGTTCGGGTGGGTGAGAGTGTGGTTCTGCACCGTGCCGCCGAGGTCGCGCAGACGCTCGAAGTGGTCGTATCCCCGCGACGCCACGCTGTCCGTCAGGAACATGCTGATCGGCAGCTTCAGATCGGCGGCCATCTTCAGGAACTCCGGGTCGCGTTCCGCGCCGTCGTCGAAGGTGATGAAGACGACCTTCTCATCGGTCGGGATGCGGTCGACCACGGAGGGCAGCCCCGGACCGGCCGCCGGCAGTACGGGCTTGCGGGCCGGCTTCGGGGCGAAGGCGAGCGGCGCCTTCAGCCCCCAGCGCGTGTGCGGACCGGGCGCGGCGGAGGCCCCCTCCGCTCCTGCCGCGGCGGCCCCCTGTTCCTGCTCCTGCTCCCCCTCGGCGGCCTTCCTGCCCAGTCGCTCGATCGGCTCCACGGACTCCGAGCACGCGGCGAGCAGGAGCACGCAGGCCGCCAGCGTTCCGGCCAGCAGCCGGCGCGTGCTTGTCACAGGTAGTCCTCCAGCCTGGCCACGGCGTATCCCTTGTCCGTGATCGTCTTCATGACCCGCCGGATCATGTCAGGCATGGTTGCCTTCCAGTCCTGCCGCCCCCTGAAATGCGTGAGGATAATGTCACCGGGATGCAGATCGCGGTCCCACTCGCGCCACTCCATCCGGTCCGGGAACGCCTCGGCGGCCCACAGCGGGACGGCCTTGACTCCGCAAGACTTGGCGGCGCGGAGGGTGTTGGCGTTGTAGTTGCCGTACGGCGGACGGAACAGCTCCGGGCGTTTGCCGTACCGCTTCTCGATGGTGGCCTGCTGGCCGCAGATCTCCGCGCGCTGCTTCGCGTACGAGAGCGCGGGCATGTAGCGGTGGTTGATGGTGTGGTTGTTCAGCGTGACGCCGAGGTCCTGCATCTTCCCGAAGTAGCCGTAGTCGTCGCGGATCAGGTAGTCGCTGAGGAACGCGCTGTACGGGATGCGCAGTTCACTTATCATCCGCAGCAGCTCGGGGTCCTTCTCGGCGCCGTCGTCGATCGTCAGGAAGACGATCTTCTCCTTGGTCGGGACAGTGGTGAACACGGGCGGCAGACCCGGCCCGACCTCGAAGCCCTTGCGCGTCTTGATCTCGGGTTTCACGGCGGGCGGTGCGGGCGCGATGAGCGGGGTCTTCTGCAGGCCCCACCGCTTGGCCGCGGCACGCCGGGCGACTTCGGCCCGCCGCAGCTTCTCCGCGTACGCGGCGAGCGCACCCGCGGCACCCCGCGGCGCGTTCGCGCCAGGCAGGCCGAGTAAGGGTCCCCCGTCGGCGGATCCGGGGACTCCGGTGCAGCCGGAACCGAGCACGGCGACGAGGAGAGCGGCCGTCGCGAGCCGGAAGTGGCACCTCCGCCGTTTCGCGGTATTTCCAGTGATCTTTTCTTTTTGTCGTACTAGCTGCATGGCGCCGCATCCTGTCAGGGCAGGGCCATCGCTCCTCGCCGACACCGCCACCCGGCGCGCAGCATCCACCTACTGGCCCACAATGGACCGGGTGAACGACCTCGACTCCTTCTCCGCGCTGCTCACCCACGAGGGCCGGGCGCTCCTCGACTCGCTACGGGATTACGACCCCGCGAACGAGCTGGCGACCGCCACCCGGCTCCGCCGGGAGCACCCGGCCGAACTGGTCTCGGCCGCGCTGGGGCAGGCGCGGCTGCGGCAGCGCGCCGTGGCGAAGTTCGGTGCCGAGGACGCCTTCCGGATGTTCTTCACCCCCAACGGCGTCGAGCAGGCGACCCGTACCTCGGTCGCCGCCCACCGTGCCCGCCGGTTCGCCTCCCTCGGTGTACGGGGCGTCGCCGACCTCTGCTGCGGCATCGGCGGCGACGCGATCGCTCTCGCGCGCGCCGGAGTGTCCGTACTGGCCGTCGACCGTGATCCGCTGACCTGCGCGGTCGCCCGCGCCAACGCCGAGGCCCTGGGCCTGGCGGATCTCATTTCCGTCCGCTGTACGGACGTCACGGAGGTCGACACCTCCCCGTACGACGCCGTGTTCGTCGACCCGGCGAGGCGTGGCGGCCGTGGCCGCATCTTCGACCCCGAGGCTTACTCGCCGCCGCTCTCCTGGGCCGTCCAGGCGGCCCGCACGGCCCCGCACTCCGCGCTCAAGATCGCCCCGGGCATCCCGCACGAGGCCATCCCCGGCGACGCCGAGGCGGAGTGGATCTCGGACAGCGGCGACGTCAAGGAGGCGGTCCTCTGGTTCGGCACGGCGCCCGGCTCGGTCCGCGCGACCCTGCTTCCCGGCGAAGCCGCCCTCTGGACCGCCGAGCCGCTCCCGGACCCCCGGCCGGGCCCCGTGGGCCGCTATCTGTACGAGCCGGACGGCGCGGTGATCCGCGCGCATCTGGTGGCCGAGGTTGCGGAGAAGGTCCAAGGCCGTCTGATCGACGAGACGATCGCGTACCTCACCTCGGACGAGCTGCACGCGACGCCGTTCGCCACCGCCTACGAGATCACCGACGTGCTCCCGTTCAACCTGAAGAAGCTCAAGGCGCTGCTGCGTGAGCGCGAAGTCGGTGTTCTCACCGTCAAGAAGCGCGGCTCGGCCGTCGAACCGGACGAACTGCGCCGCCGGTTGAAGCTGCGCGGTCCCCGCCTGGCCACGGTCTTCCTCACCCGGGTCGCCGGCGCCCCCACCATGCTGATCGGCGGTCCGGCCCCGGACTCGGCGCCGACCGCGACGCCCTGAAGCGTGCCGCGGAAGGCCGGCGGCTCGGCAACCGCCGACGGCCCCGCCCGGGATCGCAGGATCCCGGCGGAGCCGCCCGAACACGCTGCTTCTCGAGCTCGACTACTTGAGATCGACCTCGAAGACCTTGTCCTTGTCCTTGCCGGCCGCGTCGGTGGTGATCCACAGCTTGCTCTGACCGGGCAACAGCGTGCTCAGGCCCGGCAACAGTTCGCTGCCCGGCACCTTCTCGACGAGCCGCATCCGGCCATGCGTCTTGACGTAGTAGGCGACCGGGGTGCCCGTGGTGGTGCCGGATACCGGAATGCGCCACAGCCGCCGGCCGCGCAGCGCCGCGATGTACAGGGCGCCGTCGGAGTAGGTGAGGCCGCTCGGCACGGCCTCGACGGGACGCCACTGCTGCTTCGGGTTGGTCATGCCGGCGACCGAGCAGGCACCTTCACAGGTGGGCCAGCCGTAGTTCCGCCCCGGCTGGATGAGGTTGACCTCGTCGTACGCGTCCTGGCCGATCTCCGTTTCCCACAGGCGGCCCTGCGGGTCCCAGGTGATGCCCTGCGGGTTGCGGTGGCCGTAGGAGTAGACGAGGGTGCCGAACGGGTTACCGGGGGCCGGCCGGCCGTCAGCGGTCATACGCAGGATCTTGCCGTTGAGGGAATCCTTGTCCTGCGCGTCCTGGGGCGTCCCGGCATCGCCGGTGGTGGCGTACAGATAGCCGTCCGGGCCGAATTTGATGCGGCCGCCGTTCCTCCCGTGCGACTTGATGCCGGTGACCAGCGTTTCGTAGCCGCTGAGCTTGGAGCCGTCGTAGACCATCCGGGCGATCCGGTTCCCCTCCGCCGCCGCGTGATAGATGTAGATGTAGTGATCACGGGTCCAGTTGGGTGACACGGTGATGCTGCGCAGGCCGCTCTCGGGCTCGGCATTCACGACGTACGGCACGGTGCCGACCTTGGTCTTCACTCCGGACCGGGTGAGTTTGAAGATCTGGAAAGAGTCGCGCTCATTGATCAGCGCGGAGCCGTCGGGCAGCCAGCTCAGGCCCCAGGGGATGTTCCACCCGGACGAGACGTTCCTGACGCTTGCCGGCACTTTGACCGTGTCGGCGCCGGGCAGGTAGGACGCGGCGCTGCCGGTTCCGGTCAGCGTGAGCGGCACCAGCAATCCGGCCACCAGGGCTGCCGCGGCGCGAACTCTCCTGGTCCGGAGGAAACGTGGGACGGACACTGCACAACCTCCTGTAGGGCGGAAGTGAGCGAGGTGCTCAGCTCTGATCCGCTCCCCGCCGCAGGCACCTGCACTGAACCGGCACAGCACGGGACAGGCAGGGCAATCCGTGGCAATCAGGGATAATCAGAGCATCGCAATGATGCGGCAGCGTCCATACGATTCGGTCGAGCGGCAGGCTGTGTTCACTCTGCCGGTCGAGCCCGTCAGAGCTGCGCCGCCCGCTCCAGCAAGAGGGTGCGCTCCCGCTCGTTGCGGGTGAGCGCCGCCGCGCGCTCGAACTCCGCGCGCGCCTCCGCGCCCCGGCCCAGCCGCGCCAGCAGGTCTCCGCGTACGCTCGGCAGCAGGTGGTATCCCGCGAGGGACGGGTCCTCGGCGAGTGCGTCCACCAGTGCGAGTCCGGCCGCCGGCCCGTCAGCCATCGAGACCGCCACCGCCCGGTTCAACTCCACCACGGGAGACGGGACCTGAGCAGCCAGCGCCCGGTAGAGGAGCGCGATCCGGGCCCAGTCCGTGTCCTCGTAGACCCGGGCCTGTGCATGGCAGGCGGCGATCGCGGCCTGGAGCGCGTACGGGCCGGGCGTACCGCCCAGCGACTCGGCACGCGCCAGCGCCGCGAAGCCGCGACGGATCAGCAACCGGTCCCAGCGGCCCCGGTTCTGGTCCGCCAGCAGCACCGGCTCACCCGAAGGCCCGGTCCTGGCCGCGGTACGTGAGGCCTGGATCTCCAGGAGTGCGGCCAGGCCGTGCACTTCCGGCTCCTTCTCCATCAGCCCGGCCAGCACCCGCGCCAGCCGCAGCGCGTCCTCGCACAGTCCGGGCCGCAGCCAGTCGTCGCCCGCGGTGGCCGAGTACCCCTCGTTGAAGACGAGGTAGATCACCTCCAGTACGGAGGACAGCCGCTCGGCACGCTCCGGCGCGGCCGGTACCTCGAACGGCACGCCCGCCTTCGCGAGACTTCGCTTGGCCCGCACGATCCGCTGCGCGACCGTCGACTCGGGGACCAGGAACGCACGCGCGATCTCGTCCGTCTTCAGCCCGCCCACCAGGCGCAGGGTGAGAGCGATCCGCGCTTCCGTGGACAGGACGGGGTGGCAGGCGGTGAACACCAGCCGCAGCAGGTCGTCGTCGAT
Organism: Streptomyces sp. NPDC051219; assembly: GCF_040682335.1. NCBI lineage: Bacteria > Bacillati > Actinomycetota > Actinomycetes > Kitasatosporales > Streptomycetaceae > Streptomyces > Streptomyces sp. NPDC051219. Next base: position 98,989 of record NZ_JBFBAS010000004.1, on the reverse strand, counting down.
GCCGTCGGAATCGCCGACGGTGTCCGCGGGGTCCTCGGCCCACAGCGGCGGCCCCGACTCCAGATCGCGCCCCATCTCCGCCAGCTTGCGCGCGTACCGCTCGCGCCGTCGCACCAGATCGATCGCCCGGTGCTTGGCCGTGGCCATGAGCCAGGCACCCGGATTGTCCGGCACACCCGACTCCGGCCACCGCTCCAGTGCGGCCACCAGCGCGTCCTGCGCCAGCTCCTCCGCGATGCCGACGTCCCGTACGATCCGCGCGACTCCGGCGATGAGCCGCGCCGACTCGATCCTGAATACCGCCTCGATCGCGCCATGCGCGGTGCTCTCAGCCCTCACGGCCATCCATCAGAGCACCGCCCTCGCGCGGCGGCAACAACCGCCCTACGCAGGTTCGACGATCTCGCGGACCTCGGACGTCACCGTCCAGTGATTCTCATGAACCTGCAGGAAGCGCTTGGTCCACTCGATCGCCTCGTCCTGGTCCCTGGCCTGGAGGATCGCGTAGCCGCCGATGACCTCCTTCGCCTCGGTGAACGGCCCGTCGGTGACGGTCAGCTTCCCACCGGACCAGCGGACCCGGGTGCCCTCCGAGGTCGGGGTGAGGCCTGCCGTTTCGAGCAGGACGCCGGCCTTGGTCATCTCCTCGATCAACTCGCCCATCCGCTCCATCAGCTCGGGGCTCGGCCCCTCGGCGGGCACGTCGTTCTCGTCGATGCGGATCATCGTCATGAAGCGCGGCATGGCCGGTCTCCTTCGTTCGTCCTCGTTCGCGTTCTCGTTCGCGTTCGCGTTCGCGTTCGCGTTCCTGCCTGTCACCCGTGCGTCGAACGGGCCCGGACCGGATCGACACCCCATGAGAACTTTCCCGAAGAATTTTCCGGTGCCCCGTCAGCCCGTGCCGGCCGACTCGAAGCGCCAGCGGTGCACCGCGCGCGTGATCAGTTCGTCTGCGGGCTCAGGAAGCTCGGGCAGTTCGTCCGCGAGTTCCGCGTTCCACCATGTGATGACCAGGACCCGGTCCTGCTGGGCGCGGAAGAGCTCGCGACGATCGGGCTCGCGGGCGAGCTGAGCCGCCTGCGCACGGGCCCACTCCAGCAGTTCCGGGCCCCGGCCCTCGACGGCGCGGGCCTCCCACATCAGCGCGACGGTCGTCATGAGTAGAGGTTGTCCTTGCTCAGCTCGTGCACATCGTCGTGGGCGTGCGCGGGGCCGCGGCCATGAGCATCGGGATGGTCATGGGCGCCCGCGACCCCCGGTACGTGCGGCTCCGTCACGGGCAGTGACGAGTCGGCCGACAGGTCCCAGTCCGAGGCGGCGCGTCCCCTGGCCACCATCTCGGCGCCCAGCGCCGCGACCATCGCCCCGTTGTCCGTACACAGCTTCGGGCGCGGCACCCGCAAGGTGATCCCCGCGTCGGCGCAACGCTCCTCGGCCAGCGACCGGAGCCTGGAGTTGGCCGCCACACCGCCGCCGATCATCAGGTGATCGACGCCCTCGTCCTTGCACGCGCGGATGGCTTTGCGCGTCAGTACGTCGACCACCGCCTCCTGGAAGGAGGCCGCGACGTCGCGGACCGGCACCTCCTCGCCCGCATTCCGCTTGGCCTCGATCCAGCGGGCGACCGCCGTCTTCAGCCCGGAGAAGGAGAAGTCGTACGCAGCGTCGCGCGGACCCGTCAGACCGCGCGGGAACGCGATCGCCGCCGGGTCGCCCTCCTTCGCCAGCCGGTCGATCACCGGGCCGCCGGGAAAGCCGAGGTTCAGCACCCGCGCGATCTTGTCGAAGGCCTCTCCCGCCGCGTCGTCGATGGTCGCACCGAGCGGCCGTACGTCTGACGTGATGTCGGGCGTCAGCAGCAGCGACGAGTGGCCGCCGGACACCAGCAGGGCCATCGTCGGCTCGGGCAGCGGGCCGTGCTCCAGCTGGTCCACGCAGATGTGCGAGGCGAGGTGGTTCACGCCGTACAGCGGCTTGCCGAGCGCGTACGCGTACGCCTTGGCCGCCGAGACGCCCACCAGCAGCGCCCCCGCGAGCCCCGGGCCCGCGGTGACCGCGATGCCGTCGAGGTCCTTCGCGACGACCCCGGCTTCCTTCAGCGCGCGCTCGATGGTCGGCACCATCGCCTCCAGGTGCGCGCGCGAGGCGACCTCCGGCACGACCCCGCCGAAGCGGGCGTGCTCGTCGACGCTCGACGCGACCGCGTCGGCCAGCAGGGTGTGTCCGCGGACGATGCCGACGCCGGTCTCGTCGCAGGAGGTCTCAATGCCGAGGACGAGAGGTTCGTCAGCCATGGATCTCAGTTCCTTGTACGGGTACGGGTACGGACGACGGTTCGGTCAGTCGCATCACGAGGGCGTCCACGTTGCCGGGCTGGTAGTAGCCGCGCCGGAAGCCGATCGGCTCGAAGCCGAAGCGCTCGTAGAGCCGCTGTGCGCGCGTGTTGTCCACGCGCACTTCGAGCAGCACCTCGGAACACTCGAAGGCGGTGGCGTGGCGGAGCAGGTCGGTGAGCAGCCGGGCACCGAGCCCGGTGCCCCACTGGTCACGGGCGGTGGCGATCGTCTGCACGTCGCCGAGGCCACCGGCTGCGGCCAGCCCCGCGTATCCGACCAGCCGGCCGGCGGGGTCCTCCGCCACCACATAGCGGCGGGTGGCGTGCGGCCCGCGCCCGTGGGCGAGCTCGGACCAGAACATCCCGGCGGACCAGGCGTCCTCCGGGAAGAGCTCGCGTTCGAGCTCCAGTACCGGCTCGATGTCCCACCAGCGCATCTCGCGCAGCACGACGACGGTCTCGGCCTCGCCTCCGTCGCTCACCGTGCTGTCCACTGTGCGGCCCTCACTGCGGGGTGACCACCTTGTAGTTCTTCGGTACCTGCGCGTCCGGCCGGCGCAGATACATCGGCAGGGGCGGCAGGAAGGCGTCCTCCGTCGCCGGTCCCCCGGCCGCCAGCTTCTCCGCGGCCAGCGCGGCCAGCGCCGCCGCGGACTGGTGCTCCGGACCGCGCGCGTCCGCGAACACCTCGGGATACAGCAGCGCCCCGGCGCCCACCGCGGGAAGTCCGGTGACGTCCGCCATGAGGTCCGCCGGCCGGTCGACGGACGGCTCCGACACCCGCGTACGGGCGTCGTCGTAACGCGCCCAGTAGACCTCCTTGCGCCGCGCGTCCGTCGCCACGACGAACGGGCCGTCGAGACCGGAGGCGTACGCGAGGCCGTCCAGGGTGCACAGCCCGTGCACCGGAACGCCGAGCACCGACCCGAACGTCGTGGCGGTCACCAGGCCGACGCGCAGCCCGGTGTACGGGCCCGGCCCTACGCCGACGACGACGCCGGTCACCGCGTCGAGTTTCAGCCCCGCCTCCGCGAGCACCCGGTCGACGGCGGGCAGCAGCAGCTCCCCGTGCCTGCGGGCGTCGACCTGGCTGGTCTCGGCGACGACGGAATCGCCGTCGTGCAGGGCGACGGTGACGGCGGGCGTGGCGGTATCAACAGCGAGCAAGAGCACGCAAACAGCCTAGGCCCTGTACGGCGGGGGCACGGCGCCCCGCCCCCGCGGGTACCGGCTGCTACCGTCACCACAAGTCCGTATGTACGAGTGGTGCGAGAGGTGGAGCAAGGTGTCACGGAGCAGCTCGGGATTCGTGGCCGGGCTCACCGCGGCGGCCCTCGCCGTGGTCGGTTTCCTCGCGTACCAGGCCTCGGCCAACGCTCCGGCGCTGCCGGTCAAGGCCCAGCCCTCCAGCACGGCCTCCGCGGAGGCGACCGTACCGCCGAAGGGCAAGGCCGGCACCACGGCCGTCCCCGCGAATTCGGGTACAGGCCTACGCGTCGTCTACTCGCTCAGTGCCAAACGCGTCTGGCTGGTCGGCGGGGCCGGGGAGCCTGCCAAGACGTTCGAGGTCATGCCGAGCACGGTCAGCCCGGCGCCCGGCACGTACAAGGTGACCTCTCGCTCGGGGAAGATCACCGGATCCGACGGAATTCCGATCGAGCACGTCGTGCGGTTCGCGAGCGTGGACAACGTCAACATCGGCTTCAGCGCGGCGGTGGACGGCTCGGTTCCTACCCCCGACCCGGCCCGCAAGACCGGTGGCATCCGCATGACGCGCGGCGGCGGCAACGCGATGTGGACGTTCGCGACGATCAGCTCGAAGATCGTCGTCGTCCCGTAATCACCCTCACGGAGTACCCGTCAGGCCGGGGCCTACGAATTCCCGTCAGGCGGCGGCGCGCCCCTGCCCCTGCTCCTGCCCCGGCTTGCGGGCGGCCTGCGGCTCCCGCGGCGGCGTCGAAACGGCCGTCGCCGCGGCGCACGACGCCAGCAGATCCCGCATCGACACGACCGGCCGCGGCCGGGACTGCGAGGACCTCGACTGCGCTTCGCGTTCTGATGCCGGCATGGATGCCTCCTGGGGCTCCGGGGCCATGGTTAGGCAGACCTAACCAGGTCTCGGTATCCATGTGACCACGGGCGACGCCACCCGCGCAACATCTTCCCGACGTCTTGTCGGAATGTCCGGGCTCAAGCGGCCAGACCGGCCAGATCCGCCGCCGTCCAGCGCGCGCCGATGCCGGTCAGCGTCACGTCGCGCACGTCGTCGAGGACCGTCTCGTGCCCCACAGCCCGCTTGATCACGACATGCAGCCGGTCGTCGGACAGCTCCTCGACCTTGTTGTCGCCCCACTCCACGACCACCACCGACTCCGGCAGCGAGACGTCGAGGTCGAGATCCTCCATCTCGTCCAGCCCCCCGCCGAGCCGGTAGGCGTCCACATGCACCAGCGGCGGGCCGCCGGCCGGTGCCGGATGTACGCGCGCGATCACGAAGGTCGGCGAGGTCACGGCGCCCCGGACGCCCAGGCCCTCGCCCAGCCCGCGGGTCAGTGTCGTCTTGCCCGCGCCGAGCTCGCCGGTGAGCAGTACGAGATCGCCGGCGCGCAGCACCTTGGCGAGCCTGCGTCCCAGCTCCTGCATCTGCTCGGGCGACTGGACGGTGATCCGGGCGACGCTCTCAGGTGCAACGCCCTCAGTTGCGGGGTTGTGCGGTGCTTCCATACGCGCCAACGTTAGTCGCTGCCGGGACGGCTCCGACGCGCGCGAGCAGATCGGCCAGCCGGTCGGTGACGACCTCCGGGTGTTCGAGCATGACCAGATGCCCGGCGTCCGGGACTATCACCATTTCGGCGTCCGGCAGCAGGTCCGCGATCGCCTCGCTGTGTGCGCTCGGCGTCACCAGATCCTTGTCACCCGCGAGGACGAGCGCGGGCACCTCGGCGAAGATGTCGAGTGCCTCCGCCTTGTCGTGCTCCTGGAAAGCCGGGTAGAACTCCGCCACCACGTCGATCGGTGTGCCCTCGATCAGCCGCTCGGCGAACCGCGCGACCGCCGGGTCCACGTCCTTCGAACCGAAGGAGTAGCGCTTGATCATCCCAGCGAAGAGGTCGGCGGTGGCCCGCCGCCCCTTCTCCACCAGGTCCACCTGGGAACCGAGCGCCCTGAGTACGCCGGGCAGCACCCGGCGGACGACGTTCACCCCCGCCACCGGCAGTCCGTAATTCACCTCGCCGAGCTTTCCTGAGGACGTACCGACGAAGGCCACGCCGACGACGCGCTCGCGCACCAGCTCGGGGTAGTGCGCGGCGAGCGCCATGACTGTCATGCCGCCCATCGAATGGCCGACCAGTACCAGCGGTCCCTCGGGCGCGGCCGCGTCGAGGACCGCCCTCAGGTCGCGGCCCAGCTGGTCGATGGTGACCGGCACCCCGTCGGCCTGCGCCGCGCCGCGCGCCGAGCGGCCGTGGCTGCGCTGGTCCCAGTGGACCGTCCGGACGACGCCGCGCAGCGCGGCCCGCTGGAAGTGCCAGGAGTCCTGGCTCAGGCAGTAGCCGTGGCTGAACACCACCGTCACGGGCACGGGCGTCTTCCGGCCGAACAGCCGGCGCTTGCGCGGGGCCGTCCCACCGGTGTCCGGGTCGACCTCGTCGACCTCGTAGTAGAGCTCCGTACCGTCGTCGGCGACCACCCGGCCCGGCATGCCCCGCAGCGATCCGTACGGGCCCGAGGCGTCCAGCGCGAGCCGCGCCTTCTTCCGCATGCCCCGGCCCACCGTCAGCCGCTCCACCGCCACGCCCGCCGCGGCGCCCGCCGCGATGACGCCTATCGCGGCGCCTGCCACCCCCGCCCGGCGCCAGTTGCCCGCCGCGGCCACGGCGTCCACCACCGTTTCGGCCGCCGCTTCCCCCGCGCTCATCTCGCTCACTGTGCCGCTCCGTTCGCCCCGCGCTCCCGCTCGTCCGGACGCTCGTTCACATAGACGCGCGGCACCCGCGATCCGATGCGCGTGACAATCTCGTAGGCGATGGTGTCCGCCGCCCGGGCCCAGTCCTCGGCGGTCGGCTCGCCCCGGTCGCCCGGCCCGAACAGCACGGCCTCCGCCCCGGGTTCGAGGAGGTCCCCGCCCAGGTCGACCACGAACTGGTCCATCGCGACCCGGCCCGCCACAGTGCGCCGCTTGCCCCCGACCAGTACCGGCCCGCGGCCCGAGGCGTGGCGCGGGATGCCGTCCGCGTACCCGGCCGGAATGAGGCCGAGCGTCGTCTCGGCCGGGGTGACGTAGTGGTGCCCGTAACTGACGCCGTGGCCCGCCGGCGCCTGCTTGACCAGCGCCACGGACGCGATCAGCGACATCGCGGGCCGCAGCCCGAGATCGGCGGGAGTCCCGAGCTCGGGGCTGGGGGAGACTCCGTACACGGCGATGCCGGTGCGTACGAGGTCGAAGTGCGACTCCGGAGCGGTCAGGGTCGCCGGGGAGTTGGCGATGTGCCGCACTTCCGGGTCGACGCCCTCCTTCTCGGCGTAGGCCGTCATCTCCCGGAACACGCTGAGCTGAGCGGCGATGCTCGGATGGCCCGGCTCATCGGCGCACGCGAAGTGCGACCACACTCCGGTCACCCTGACGGCGCCCTCCGCCTCGGCGGCGCGCGACTGCTGGACCAGCTCGGGCCAGTCGGCGGGCGAGCAGCCGTTGCGCCCGAGTCCCGTATCGGCCTTCAGCTGGATCCTGGCCGTGCGGCCCGCCGCCCGGGCGGCGCGCACGGCCTCGCGCAACGCCCACATCCCGCTCACCGATACGTCGATGTCCGCCTCGACAGCCTCGCGCCACGGGCCGCCCGGCGTCCACAGCCAGCACATCAGGGGCCCGCCCACACCGGTGGCCCGCAGTGCGAGCGCCTCCTCGGGGGTCGCGGTACCGAGCCAGGCCGCACCTGCCTGCTGTGCCGCCCGGGCACAGGGCACCATGCCGTGCCCGTACGCGTCGGCCTTGACGACGGCCATCAGCTCGGACCGGGGCGCTCGTTCGCGCAGCGCGCGCACATTGGCGCGAACGGCGGCCAGGTCGATCTCGGCGCGGACGCGCGGCGGTGTCTCGTTCATCGCGCCAAGTCTCTCAGAGCCCCACCCCACCCGATCCGCGCACCGCCCGCGGAACCGGTCCGGCAGAGCCACACCGGCGGCGAGCTGGGGCCTTGCCCCGGCCGCCGGAAGGAGCGGGTACGTACAGGAGCCTCCTGCCACTCGGGGCACGCCCCGGCGCGCCGCGAAAGCGACCGCACCCGGCAAGCCGGGACACGCTCATCGGGACGCCGCTCAGGACCGGGTGACGTCCCGCCACGCCGACGGGATCGCCGCCGCCACGTCCTGGGCTCCGATCGGCGCGCCGTCCGCCGCCCGCCGTGCCGCCAGACCGTGCAGGTAAGCAGCCACCGAGCCCGCATCACGCGCGGGCAGGCCCGCCGCCAGCAGGGAACCTGCCAGTCCGGACAGGACGTCGCCGCTGCCGGCCGTGGCCAGCCAGGGCGTGCCGGTCGGGTTGACCCGCACGGGGCCGTCCGCGTCGGTCACGAGCGTGGTCGAGCCCTTCAGCAGCACCGTCGCCCCGTACTTCCGGGCAAGGGTGCGTACCGACGCGAGCCGCGTGCCCTCCACCTCCTCCCGGGAGACCCCGAGCAGCGCCGCCGCCTCCCCCGCATGCGGGGTCAGCAGCGTCGGGGCCGTACGCGCCCGCACCTCCGCCTCGTCCAGCAGCCGCAGGCCGTCCGCGTCGACCAGGACCGGGACGTCGGCGGAGAGCACGTCGGCCATCTCCGACGAGCGGTCGCCCAGCCCCGGGCCGACCACCCACGCCTGGACCCGGCCCGCCTTCGACGGCGGTCCCGCGTGGACCAGGGTCTCCGGGAAGCGGGCGATGACCTCGTTCCCGCCCGGCCCGACGTACCGCACCGCGCCCGCACCGCCGCGCAGAGCGCCCGCCACCGCGAGGACCGCGGCGCCCGGATAGCGCGCCGACCCGGCGACGACGCCCACCACGCCCCGCCGGTACTTGTCGCTCTCCGGGCCGGGAAAGGGCAGCAGCGCGGCCACATCGGCGTACTGCAGTGCCTCCAGGTCCGGCACGTCCGGCAGGAACGCCTCCAGCCCGATGTCCACGAGCCGTACCGCGCCCGCCCGTTCGGCGCCCGGGTCGATGAGCAGCCCGGGCTTGTACGCACCGAACGACACCGTCGCGTCCGCCCGCACCGACTCCCCCAGCACCTGCCCGGTGTCGGCCTCGACGCCGCTCGGCAGGTCGACGGCGACGACGACCGCCCCGGACGCCTCTGCCGCACGGACCACGGGAACCGCCGCCTCGCGCAGCCCGCCGCGCCCGCCGATACCGGTGATGCCATCCAGTACGAGATCCACCCGTGGAGGTACCTCCGGCACCACACGGCCCCCGGCCGCCCGCAGCGCGGCGAGGCCGCCGGCGTGCGCCCGGCCCGGGACGAGCAGCACCGCGAAGACACCCGCACCGCGCCGGGCGAGCCGCGCGCCGGCGTAGAGCGCGTCGCCTCCGTTGTCACCTGCCCCCACGAGCAGGACGATCCGGGACCCGTACACACCGCCGCGGCCCAGCAGGTCCACGCAGGCGGCGGCCAGCCCCGCCGCGGCGCGCTGCATCAGCGCGCCCTCCGGAAGCCGGGCCATCAGGGCCTGTTCGGCTGCCCGTACGGTCTCCACCCTGTATGCGGTGCGCACCGGTTCCTCATCCCTCCGCGATTACGACCGCCGACGCGACACCCGCGTCATGGCTGAGCGAGACGTGCCACGAACGCACCCCGAGCTGCTCCGCCCGCGCGGCCACCGTGCCGCGCACCCGGAGCTGAGGCTGCCCGCTGTCCTCGACGTACACCTCGGCATCGGTCCACAGCAGCCCGCTGGGCGCCCCAAGAGCCTTGGCCAACGCCTCTTTCGCGGCGAACCGGGCGGCCAGCGAGGCGATACCGCGACGCTCCCCGCTCGGCAGCAGCAGCTCCTGCTCCAGGAAGAGCCGGTCGGCCATGTTCGGCGTGCGGTCCATCGCGGCCCGGAACCGGTCGATCTCGGCGACGTCGATACCCACCCCGATGATCACGCGACGCCCCTTATTCCCCGGTCACCGCTGCGCTCTCCCGGCCGGCAACCTGCTCCACTCGCTCCGCTCACTCCACAGTCACCACTGCGCTCTCCCGGCCGGCAACCTGCTCCACTCGCTCCGCTCACTCCACAGTCACCGACTTGGCCAGGTTCCGCGGCTGGTCCACCTCGTTCCCGCGCGCCGTTGCCAGCTCGCACGCGAACACCTGCAACGGCACCGTCGCGACGAGCGGCTGCAGCAGCGTCGGTGTGGCCGGGATGCGGATCAGGTGGTCGGCGTACGGCACGACCGCCTCGTCGTCCTCCTCCGCGATCACGATCGTCCGCGCCCCGCGCGCCCGGATCTCCTGGATGTTCGACACGATCTTGTCGTGCAGTACGGACCGCCCGCGCGGCGACGGAACCACCACGACCACCGGCAGATCGTCCTCGATCAGCGCGATCGGACCGTGCTTGAGCTCCCCGGCCGCGAAGCCCTCGGCGTGCATGTACGCGAGTTCCTTGAGCTTCAGCGCGCCCTCCAGGGCGACCGGATAGCCCACGTGGCGGCCGAGGAAGAGCACGGTGTCCTTGCCGGCGAGCGACCGGGCCAGCTCCCGTACCGGCTCCATCGTCTCCAGGACCTTTTCGACCTCGGAGCCGATCTCCGACAACTCCCGGACCACGGCCCGGATTTCGTCGCCCCACTTGGTTCCGCGCATCTGCCCCAGATAGAGGGCGACCAGGTAGCAGGCCACCAGCTGCGTCAGGAACGCCTTCGTCGAGGCGACGGCGACCTCCGGCCCCGCGTGCGTGTAGAGCACGGCGTCCGACTCCCGCGGGATCGTAGAGCCGTTGGTGTTGCAGATGGCGAGGACCCTCGCGCCCTGCTCCCGGGCGTGCCGCAGCGCCATCAGCGTGTCCATGGTCTCGCCGGACTGCGAGATGGCGATGACTAGCGTCCGCTGGCCCAGAATCGGGTCCCGGTAGCGGAACTCGCTCGCGAGCTCGGTCTCGCACGGGATGCGGGTCCAGTGCTCGATGGCGTACTTGGCGATCATGCCCGCGTGATGCGCCGTGCCGCACGCCACGATGACGACCTTGTCGATCTCCCGCAGCACCGAGGCAGGGATCCGTACCTCGTCGAGGGTCAGTGATCCGGCGGCGTCGATCCTGCCCAGCAGCGTGTCGGCGACGGCCTTCGGCTGCTCGGCGATCTCCTTGAGCATGAAGTAGTCGTAGCCGCCCTTCTCGGCGGCGGAGGCGTCCCAGTCGACGTGGTACGAGTTGACCTCGGCCGGCGCACCGGCGAAGTCGGTGACGGTCACCCCGTCCCTGCGCAGCTCGACGACCTGGTCCTGGCCCAGTTCAATGGCGGAGCGGGTGTGGGCGATAAAGGCGGCCACGTCGGACGCGAGAAACGCCTCGCCGTCTCCGATCCCCACCACCAGTGGCGAGTTCCGCCGCGCTCCGACGACCACATCGGGCTCGTCCGCATGGACGGCGACCAGCGTGAACGCGCCTTGAAGCTGCCGGCACACCTGCCGCATCGACTCGGCGAGGTCCCCGCAGGAGGAGAACGACTCGGCGAGCAGATGCGACACGACCTCGGTGTCCGTGTCGGACGCCAGGTCGTGCCCGCGGTCGGTCAGTTCCGCCCGCAGCGCGGCGAAGTTCTCGATGATGCCGTTGTGGACCACGGCGACGCGGCCCGAATTGTCCAGATGGGGATGGGCGTTGACGTCCGTGGGGCCGCCGTGGGTGGCCCACCGGGTGTGGCCGATCCCGGTCGTTCCCGTCGGCAGGGGCCGGTCCACCAACTCCTTCTCCAGGTTGAGGAGCTTGCCCGCCCTTTTCGCCGCGGCGAGACCCCCGTCGGCGAGGACGGCCACTCCCGCCGAGTCGTAGCCGCGGTACTCGAGCCGCTTGAGTCCTGCGATGACGACGTCGAGCGCGGACTGCGCTCCGACGTAACCCACGATTCCGCACATGGCGGCAGCCTACGGCTCCTGCCCGCCCACGGCTGCGCGTTGCCGCGTCGCTCGCGCGGTGCCGCCTACGTGACCGACCCCACCACCCACAACCACCTTCCAGCCCCGACAATGGCCGTGTGATCACTTCGCCGCCAGGAAGCGCCCACCGCCGGGCCGACTCCACGACGTCGTCGCCGTACGTGGACCTCACCCGTACGGAGTGGAGCGCGCTGCGCGAGAAGACCCCGCTGCCGCTGAGCGCCGAGGAGGTCGAGCGGCTTCGCGGCCTCGGCGACGTCATCGACCTCGACGAGGTACGGGACGTCTATCTGCCGCTCTCCCGCCTGCTCAACCTCTACGTGGGGGCCACCAGCAACCTGCGTGGCGCACTCAACACCTTCCTGGGCGACGCGGGCAACGGCCAGGGCGCCCAGCAGGGCACTCCGTTCGTCATAGGGGTCGCGGGCAGCGTCGCGGTCGGCAAGTCCACGGTCGCGCGTCTGCTCCAGGCGCTGCTGGCCCGCTGGCCGGAGCACCCGCGGGTGGAGCTGGTCACCACGGACGGGTTCCTGCTGCCGATGAAGGAACTGCGCGAGCGCGGCCTGACGTCCCGCAAGGGCTTCCCGGAGTCGTACGACCGCCGGGCGCTGACCCGGTTCGTCGCCGACATCAAGGCCGGCAAGGAAGAGGTGACCGCACCGGTCTACTCGCACCTCATCTACGACATCGTGCCCGGCGAGCGCCTGACGGTCCGCCGCCCGGACATCCTGATCGTCGAGGGTCTCAACGTCCTCCAGCCGGCCCTGCCCGGCAAGGACGGCCGCACGCGGGTCGGCCTCGCCGACTACTTCGACTTCAGTGTCTACGTGGACGCGCGCCCGGAGGACATCGAGCGCTGGTACCTCAACCGCTTCCGGAAGCTGCGCGAGACGGCATTCCAGAACCCCTTCTCGTACTTCCGGAAGTACACACAGGTCTCCGAGGAGGAGGCGCTCGACTACGCGCGCACGATGTGGCGCACGATCAACCGGCCCAACCTGCTGGAGAACGTGGCTCCGACGCGCGGCCGCGCCACCCTGGTGCTGCGCAAGGGCCCGGACCACAAGGTGCAGCGACTGTCGCTGCGCAAACTCTGACCGAATTCCAGTAATCCGAGGAGAGCTGCGTGCTGCACCTGCGGCTGATCGTCCCGGCCGACCGCACCGAACAGGTCGTCTCGCTCCTGGAGAAGACCGTGGGTACGGCACATCTGGCCCTGTTCCCCGGCGCCGCACGCCACCCCGAGGGTGATGTCGTGATGTGCGACGTCGCGCGTGAAGCCGGCGACGCAGTCATCGCGGCACTGCGGGAACTGAAGATCGACGAGTACGGGTCGATCGCCGTCGAGGACATCGACCTGTCGCTGAGCCGGCTCGCCGACAAGGCGGAGGCGGACGCCCCGGGCGAGGGCGCGGACGCGGTCCTGTGGGAGCACTTGACCGAAGCCACCCACGAGGAGTCGACGCTCACCGTCACCTATATCGCGTTCCTGGCACTGGCCACGATGATCGCGGCCTGCGGTGTGGTGCTCGACAACGCGATCCTGATCGTGGGAGCCATGGCGGTCGGCCCGGAGTTCGGGCCGGTCGCCGGATTCTGTACGGCGCTGGTGCGGCGCTCCCCGCGCCTCGCCCTGCGCTCGCTGACCGCACTGCTGGTCGGCTTCGCGGCGGCCATAGCGGTGACGACGCTCTTCAGCCTGCTGATGGACGCCCTCGGGCAGTTCGACTCGGGAATGCTGGACAAGCCGCGACCGAACACCGGCTTCATCTGGCAGCCGGACCCGTTCTCCTTCATCGTGGCGCTGCTCGCCGGATCGGCCGGAGTGCTGTCCCTCACGTCGGCCAAATCCGGAGCGCTGGTCGGCGTCGCGATCTCGGTGACCACGGTGCCGGCCGCCGCCAATGCGGCGGTGGCGCTCAGCTACGGCGAGATCGACCAGATGTGGGGATCCACCGAGCAGCTGCTGCTGAACCTGCTGGGCATCGTGCTCGCCGGCACGCTCACGCTGTACTTCCAGAAGCTGTTCTGGGCGCGCCAGCAGACCCGTACGGCGAGGAAGGCCGACGCCTGAGACCCAGGCCTGAAGGGCGTCGCCCGGCACCCACCGGGCGACGCTCCAGCGCCTTGTGCGGCCCTCTAGCCCAGCGCGGACTTCACCGAGTCGGCCAGCCGGCCGGCGACGGACCTGGCCTGGTCGATGTCGGCCGCCTCCACCATGACGCGGACCAGGGGCTCCGTGCCCGACGGGCGCAGCAGCACTCGGCCGGTCGAGCCCAGTTCGCGCTCGGCCTCGACGACCGCGGCGGCCAGCTCGGCGGACGTACCGACGCGCGACTTGTCGACGTCCGGGACATTGACGAGCACTTGCGGCAGCCGCTGCATGACCTCCGCCAGCTCGGCCAGCGAGCGGCCGGTGGCGGCGACCCGGGCGGCCAGCATCAGGCCGGTGAGGGTACCGTCGCCGGTCGTCGCGTGGTCGAGGATGATCACGTGGCCGGACTGCTCGCCGCCGAGCGCGTAGCCGTTCCCCTTCATCGACTCCAGTACGTACCGGTCGCCGACGCCGGTCTGTACGAGCTCGATGCCCTCGCGCTCCATGGCCAGCTTGAAGCCGAGGTTGGACATGACCGTGCCGACGACGGTGTTCTTCCGCAGCTGGCCCGACTCGCGCATGGCGAGGGCGAGCACCGCGAGGATCTGGTCGCCGTCGACCTCCTCGCCCGCGCCGTCCACGGCGAGGCAGCGGTCGGCGTCCCCGTCGTGCGCGATGCCGAAGTCAGCTCCGTGCTCGACGACGGCGGCCTTCAGCTGCTCGAGGTGCGTGGAGCCGCAGCCGTCGTTGATGTTCAGGCCGTCCGGATCGGCGCCGATCGTCACGACCTGGGCACCGGCACGGGCGAAGGCCTCCGGCGAGACGCGGGAGGCGGCGCCGTGCGCCTCGTCGAGAACGACCTTGAGCCCGTCGAGACGGTTCGGGAGCACGGCGATGAGGTGCGCCACGTACCGGTCGAAGCCCTCGTCGTACGAACGGACGCGGCCGACACCCGAACCGGTGGGCCGCTGCCACGGGGCACCGGTCCGGTGCTCCTCGTAGACCGCCTCGATGCGGTCCTCGAGGTCGTCGGCGAGTTTGTGGCCACCGCGCGCGAAGAACTTGATGCCGTTGTCCGGCATCGCGTTGTGGCTCGCCGAGAGAATAACGCCGAGGTCGGCACCCAGCGCCCCGGTGAGATACGCCACCGCCGGGGTGGGCAGCACACCGACGCGCAGGACGTCCACGCCCGCGCTCGCGAGGCCCGCCACGACGGCGGCCTCCAGAAACTCTCCCGACGCACGCGGGTCACGGCCGACCACGGCGGTCGGCCGATGGCCCTCGAAGGTGCCCGCCTCGGCGAGCACATGCGCCGCCGCGACCGACAGGCCGAGCGCGAGCTCCGCCGTCAGATCCGCGTTGGCGACACCGCGCACACCGTCCGTGCCGAAGAGTCGTCCCACTGTTGTCCTCCGAATTGCTCCGAAACTGCAAGCGTTTGAACGCCCCAGTCACATATACGCCGCTGCCCGCGATACCCGCGTACCCGCGATAAACGAACGCCCCGGCAGCACAGCGAGTGTGCCGCCGGGGCGGATTCGTGCAGAGCAGCGAGCGGCGATTTAGCGCTTGCTGTACTGCGGCGCCTTGCGGGCCTTCTTCAGACCGGCCTTCTTGCGCTCGACCGCACGGTCGTCGCGGCTCAGGAAGCCGGCCTTCTTCAGCGGGCCGCGGTTGTTGTCCACGTCCGCCTCGTTGAGCGCACGGGCCACGCCGAGGCGCAGGGCGCCGGCCTGACCCGAGACGCCGCCACCCGAGATGCGGGCGATGACGTCGTAACGGTTGTCGAGCTCGAGCACCTTGAAGGGCTCGTTGACTTCCTGCTGGTGCACCTTGTTGGGGAAGTAGTCCTCAAGGGTGCGACCGTTGATCTTCCACTTGCCGGTGCCCGGAACGATCCGGACGCGGGCGATGGCGTTCTTGCGACGGCCAAGGCCGGCCGCCGGCTGCGGCTCGCCGAAGCGGGACGCCAGCGACTCGCTGGTGTACTCGCCCTCGACGGGCACCTCGGACTCGAAGGTCGTCACCTCGGCGAAGGTCTCTTCGCCCTCGACGGGGGTCTCAACAGTGGTCTCGGCCACGATGCTCCTCAGATTTCTTTTCGTCTTAGGGGGTGGCCGGAACTACTGCGCGACCTGGGTGATCTCGAACGGGACCGGCTGCTGAGCAGCGTGCGGGTGCTCGGCGCCCGCGTAGACCTTCAGCTTCGAGAGCATCTGACGGCCCAGGGTGTTCTTGGGGAGCATGCCCTTGATGGCCTTCTCCACGGCCTTCTCGGGGCTCTTGGCGAGCAGCTCGTCGTAACGGACGGAACGCAGACCACCCGGGTAGCCGGAGTGGCGGTACGCCATCTTCTGGGTCTTCTTGTTGCCGGAGAGGTGAACCTTCTCGGCGTTGATGATGATGACGAAGTCGCCCATGTCCATGTGGGGCGCGTAAATCGGCTTGTGCTTGCCCCGGAGGAGGGTTGCTGCCGTAGTCGCCAGACGGCCCAGGACAATGTCCTGCGCGTCGATGATGTGCCACTGGCGCGTGACATCGCCGGGCTTGGGGCTGTACGTACGCACGGTCGTAGCCTTCGCTTCTTCAGTGAGTGGGTCCTGACAAGGCCACCCGGACGATCACGACAGCCATGGCGGACAATCGGGGACGCAACCCGTGCCTGCCGCTGGTCATCGGCCCGGTGGACCGGCGTAAGGGCCTCTCACGTGAGAATGAACAAGCCAATACGCATAACGAACCAGCAGGATAGCCGCGATGGCCCGTACGGGTCAAAACGGCGTCCGGGCCGCCACCACAGTGGCCTCCGGTGTCGCCGGCTGCTCCGTCCTCACCACGGTAGCGCGCCGCGGCCGCAGGCAGCACCACATGACGGTGAGGGCCAGTACGCACAAGGTGGCCAGGTCCTTGAAGGCGCGGCGGGTGGGCGGCTCCGTGACGTACGGCCAGTAGAAGCCGCCGACCTGCGGCACGAGTGCGATCCAGAACCAGGGCGAACGGGGCGCCGAGCACGCTGCCGCGCCGGAGGCGAGCAGCAGCGGCAGTACCACCATCAGGTAGTGGTCGAAGGACGGCCTGGACACCAGGAACGCCGCGAGCATCAGCATCGTGCCGGTCTCCACGATCCGCAGCGGCCCCGAGTCGGCCCGCCGCCAGCGCCGCCAGGCGCACCACACGCCGGCGGCCGCAGCCAGGGCGGCGATCAGGAAGGCCGCGGGGCGCGGCACTCCGAGCCGCGGCAGGACCGCGACCGGGGAGGCGTCCCAGATCAGCGCGAAGTCGTCCTGGCCGTTCAGCAGGAACGGCAGCGTGCGGGTGAAGAAGAAGGTGGGGTTCGGCATGACCAGCGCCCCCAGCACGGAGGCCGCGGCCGGCAGCAGTACCGCCACCGCGAGGCCGCGCCACTGGCGGGCGAAGACGAACAGCAGGCCGATGGGTACGAGCATCGGCTTGAAGGCGATCGCCACCCCGATGACCAGCCCGGCCGCGACCCAGCGGGACCGGTGCGCGAGCAGCAGCGCGAGCGGCAGCGCGGCCGCGGACACCGCCGTCCAGTTCCCCAGCAGGACGAGGTTGCCGAACGGCACGAACCCGAGGGCCAGCCCGGCGAGCCCCAGCGCCGCGAACCGGCTGCCCAGCGGCACTGAGAAGATCCGCAGCGCGAAACCCCACCCTGCGAGCAGCAGACCCATGATCAGCGAGGGGACGAGCATCCGCAGCACCCGCAGGGGCAGCAGCGCCTCGGGCACGGCGGCGAGCACGGCACTGGGAAGGTACAGGAACCGCTTGTCGGCGTACGGCGAGCGGCCTTCGAGCAGCGCGTCGGCGGCCCTCACAACGAAGGCGTTGTCCATCCCCCCGTCCCAGGCCCGAAGTGCCACGGACATGAGGACAACGAGCAGGATGGCGCTGACAGCGGCACGGCAGACCCAGGAGGCGGGCCGCAGCAGCCACTCCAGCACCAGCGGCGAATTGTCTGCTTTATCCGTCTTCATGCGCCGAATGCTAGGGCGGCTCGCATCCGCCGCCGACTGCCGACACGAACCAAGCCGTCACCGCGTGCGCTCCGCCGCTACCGGGTGCGCTCGACCCGCCGCTCGTCCCACACCGGCTCGGCGGTCTCCCGTACGACCCCGTCCGAGCCGAACACGAGATACCGGTCGAAGGACTTCGCGAACCAGCGGTCGTGCGTCACGGCCAGCACCGTGCCGTCGTACACCTCCAGGCCGTCCTGCAAGGCCTCCGCCGACTCCAGGTCCAGGTTGTCCGTCGGCTCGTCCAGCAGCAGGGCGGTCGTGCCCGCCAGCTCCAGCAGCAGGATCTGGAATCGCGCCTGCTGACCGCCCGAGAGTTTCTCGAACAGCTGGTCGCCCTGTCGCTCGAGCTCGTACCGCCGCAGCACGGACATCGCCCCGCCGCGGTCCTTGGCGTGCTCGGTCCACAGGATGTCGACCAGCGTCCGCCCCAGCAGTTCCGGATGGGCGTGGGTCTGCGCGAAGTGACCGGGCACCACCCGGGCGCCCAGTTTCCACTGCCCCGTATGGGCCACCGGCTCTCCCGCCAGCAGTCGCAGGAAGTGCGACTTTCCGGAGCCGTTCGACCCCAGCACCGCGACCCGCTCTCCGTAGAAGATCTCCAGGTCGAACGGTTTCATCAGGCCCGTCAGCTCGAGCTGCGCACACGTCACGGCCCGCACGCCCGTGCGCCCGCCGCGCAGCCGCATGGTGATCTCCTGCTCACGCGGCGGCTCCGGCGGCGGACCGGCCTCCTCGAACTTCTTGAACCGTGTCTGCATGGCCCGGTAGCGGGAGGCCATGTCGGGGCTGATCGCCGCCTGGTTCCGCAGCCGCAGCACCAGCGCCCGCAGCCGCGCGTGCTCCTCGTCCCAGCGCCGCTTCAGCTCCTCGAAGCGCGCGAAACGCTCCTTGCGCGCCTCGTGGTACGTGGCGAAGCCGCTGCCGTGCACCCACACATCGCTGCCCGCGGCCCCCGGCTCCACGCTCACGATCTTCTCGGCCGACCTGGCCAGCAGCTCCCGGTCGTGCGAGACGAAGAGCACCGTCTTGCGGGTCTCCTTCAGCCGCTCCTCGAGCCACCGCTTCCCCGGTACGTCCAGGTAGTTGTCCGGCTCGTCGAGCAGCAGCACCTCGTCCGGTCCGCGCAGCAGCGCCTCCAGCACCAGCCGCTTCTGCTCGCCTCCGGAGAGCGTCCGCACCTGGCGCCACTGCGCCTTCTCGTACGGCACGCCCAGCGCGGCCGTCGTACAGATGTCCCAGAGCGTCTCGGCCTCGTACCCGCGCACCTCGGCCCAGTCGCTGAGCGCCTGGGCGTACGCCATCTGCGCCGCCTCGTCGTCCCGGGCCATGATGGCGTGCTCGGCCTCGTCGACGGCGTTGGCCGCCTCCAGGATCCGCGGCTGCGCGACCGACACCAGCAGGTCCCGGACCGTGCGCTCATCCCGCACCGATCCCACGAACTGGGGCATCACCCCCAGACCGCCGCTGACCGTCACGCTCCCGCCGTGCGGCTGCAACTCCCCGGAGATCAGCCGCAGCAGTGTCGTCTTGCCGGCACCGTTCGCCCCCACGAGGGCGACCACGGCCCCCTCCCCCACGCGGAACGAGGCATCCCCGAGGAGCACCCGCCCGTCCGGGAGGTAGTACTCCAGATGCCCGGCTTCGAGATGTCCCATGGTCCGCATTGTCACCGCAGGCACCGCCCTCACCCAACCCAATTCTGTATCGCCCCGGGGACAGGCCCCCGGCCCACGGCCGTAGACTGCGCCGCATGAGCTTTGGGCAAGGGGGGCCTTCGTGGGGCTCCGGGGGACCGCAGGAACCGTTCGGATCGAACACTCCGGACTGGGCCGCGCTGGCAGACGCCTCCGCCGCGCGCAACCGCCGCAAGAAATTCCTCTGGATCGGCGGCGGCGCGCTGGCGACAGCCGCGATCGTCGGCATCGTGGCGACCGCGATCGTGTCCACGAACAGCGGCAACAGCCGGAACGACAAGGCCGCGACCGAGCTGCCCGCTCCGGAGGAGCTGCCGAGCAACACCGCGCAGCCCGGCCCGTCCTTCTCCTCCGTCGCGCCGCCGCCCCCGCCCGACCCGCACGACTTCATCTCCAGCTCGAAGAAGGACAAGGCGCCGCTCAGCGCGGCCGGCCTGTACCCGGGCAAGAAGCTCACGATGGGCGACCGCGTCTACGCGAAGGGCCCGACCAGCCGCACCACCGGCTGCTCCTCGGCCACCCAGGGCGCGCTGGGGGCGGTCCTGGCGAACAACGGCTGCGCGCAGGTCATCCGCGCCACCTACACCAGGGAGGGCGTGGCCGTCACCGTCGGCGTCGCGGTCTTCGACACCGAGGCCCAGGCCGAGAAGGCCAAGGAGCAGGCGAGCGGCGGGCTCGCCTCGCTCTCCGGCTCGGGTGTCCCGACGTTCTGCCGCGGCGGGGCGGTCTGCCGCAAGACCACCAACTCCTACGGCCGGTACGCCTACTTCACCGTAGGCGGCTTCACCAACGGCAAGAACGTCACCAAGGGCGACAGCGCGGTCTTCCAGGCGGGCGACGACCTCGCCGAGTTCACCTTCCAGCAGATCGTGCAGCGCGGCCGCAGCCAGGCCTCAGCAGCAGCCGGCAGCAGCGCCGGGTAGCGTCCGCACGTTACGGGCCTCACGGCTGCGCGCGGCCAGCAACTCGTTTGCCGGGTAGCCGACTTCCTCCAGCGTCAGGCCGTGCGGCCGTACGACGTGTACGGCGGGGTCCCGTACGCCCGCGGCCAGCACCCGGCCCGGCCAGTCCGCCGGCCGGTGCCCGTCGCCGACGTACAGCAGCGCGCCGACCAGCGAGCGGACCATGTTGTGGCAGAACGCGTCGGCCCGCACGGTGGCGGTGATGATCCCGTCCGTCCCTCGCTCCCAACCGAGCTGCTGGAGCGTACGGATGGTCGTCGCGCCCTCGCGCTTCTTGCAGTAGGCGGCGAAGTCGTGCTCCCCCAGCAGCTGCTGCGAGGCCGCGTTCATCGCGTCCACGTCCAACGGCCAGTTGTGCCACAGCACATGACCGCGCCTCAGAGGATCGACGCCGCCCTTGTGGTCGCCGACCCGGTACGCGTACCGGCGCCAGATCGCCGAGAAGCGCGCGTTGAAGCCCGCCGGCGCCTCGGCCACCTTCCACACCCGAACATCGTGCGGCAGCCGCCCTGCGAGCCGCCTCAGCAGCTTGTCCGCGTGCTCGGCCCAGACGGCCTCCGGAAGGTCGGCCTGGGCCACCTGCCCACGCGCGTGGACGCCCGCGTCCGTACGTCCCGCGACGGTCAGCTCCACCGGGTCGGGCAGCCGCATGACGGTCTGCAGCGCGGACTCCAGCTCGCCCTGCACGGTGCGCCGCTCCCGCTGCTTCGCCCAGCCCGAGAAGTCCTTCCCGTCGTACGAAAGGTCCAGCCGCACCCGTACGAAACCGGGCTGCACTTCGTCACTCACCCTGCGATCCTCTCGAACCTCTCCACACCAGAACGGGCCCGCACCGCCCCGAAGGGTGATGCGGGCCCGGCCAGTGGTCTCAGAACGCTCAGGCGTCCTTGGACTCCTCGGCAGCAGCCTCGGCGGGCTTGGCGTCCTCGACGGTCTCGGCCGGAGCCTCGTCCTTCTTGAGGGCGTCTTCCTTGACCGCACGCTTGGTCGCGGCCTCGGCCTCACCGGTGGCCTGCTGGGCCACGGTCAGCGCCTCGACCAGCTCGATGACCGCCATCGGGGCGTTGTCGCCACGACGGTTGCCGATCTTCGTGATGCGGGTGTAACCACCGGGGCGGTTCTCGTACCGCGGGGCGATCTCGGTGAACAGCGTGTGCACGATGCTCTTGTCCGTGATCGTCTGCAGCACCAGGCGACGGTTGTGGATGTCGCCCTTCTTCGCCTTGGTGATCAGGCGCTCGGCGACCGGACGCAGGCGGCGGGCCTTGGCCTCGGTCGTGGTGATGCGGCCGTGCTCGAACAGCGACTTCGCGAGGTTCGCGAGAAGCAGACGCTCGTGCGCGGCGCTGCCGCCCAGACGGGCACCCTTGGCGGGCTTCGGCATGTGTTACTCCTTCATATCTGCACCGGCCGTATCAGGTACCGGTGTCAGTTCCGGCTGGACGGTTGCCCAGCCGAAGTTTCAGTACTGCTCGGTCTCGACGAAACCGGCGTCCGCGTCGTCGTCGGCGCCGAAGGCGTCCGCGGCGGCGGTCGGGTCGAATCCGGGCGGGCTGTCCTTGAGCGCCAGGCCCATGCCGGCCAGCTTCGCCTTGACCTCGTCGATCGACTTCGCACCGAAGTTGCGGATGTCGAGCAGGTCGGCCTCGGAGCGGGCGACGAGCTCACCCACGGAGTGGATGCCCTCGCGCTTGAGGCAGTTGTACGAACGGACCGTGAGCTCGAGCTCCTCGATCGGCAGCGCCAGATCGGCGGCGAGCGCGGCGTCCGTCGGGGACGGGCCCATGTCGATGCCCTCGGCGTCGATGTTGAGCTCGCGGGCCAGACCGAACAGCTCGACCAGGGTCTTACCGGCGGACGCCATGGCGTCACGCGGGCGCATGGCCTGCTTGGTCTCGACGTCGACGATCAGCTTGTCGAAGTCGGTGCGCTGCTCGACTCGGGTCGCCTCGACCTTGTAGGTGACCTTGAGGACCGGGCTGTAGATGGAGTCGACCGGAATACGGCCGATCTCCTGGCCCAGCTGCTTGTTCTGCACGGCGGAGACGTAGCCGCGGCCGCGCTCGACGGTCAGCTCCATCTCGAGCTTGCCCTTGCCGTTCAGCGTGGCCAGGACCAGGTCCGGGTTGTGGACCTCGACACCGGCCGGCGGGGCGATGTCGGCAGCGGTGACCAGGCCGGGGCCCTGCTTGCGCAGGTACATCACGACCGGCTCGTCGTGCTCCGAGGAGACGACCAGCTGCTTGATGTTCAGAATGAGGTCGGTGACGTCCTCCTTGACGCCCGGCACGGTGGTGAACTCGTGCAGGACACCGTCGATCCGGATGCTGGTGACAGCAGCGCCGGGGATCGAGGAGAGGAGCGTACGGCGCAGGGAGTTACCGAGGGTGTAGCCGAAGCCCGGCTCCAGCGGCTCGATCACGAACCGGGAGCGGTACTCGTCGACGACCTCTTCGGTCAGCGAGGGACGCTGAGCGATAAGCATGATGGAAATCCTTCAGTTGTGGGCGCCCACTATTTGACGCCCGCTTGTACTGCAAGGGTACGGGCGGCACGGCACCGAAGCGCCGTACCGCCCGAAAAACCGAACCCCGCGAGAGGGGTCAGACGCGGCGGCGCTTCGGCGGGCGGCAGCCGTTGTGCGGGGTGGGGGTGACGTCCTGGATCGAGCCGACCTCGAGGCCGGTGGCCTGGAGGGAGCGGATCGCGGTCTCACGGCCGGAGCCGGGACCCTTGACGAAGACGTCGACCTTGCGCATGCCGTGCTCCTGCGCGCGGCGGGCGGCCGACTCGGCAGCCATCTGCGCGGCGAAGGGAGTGGACTTGCGCGAGCCCTTGAAGCCGACGTGGCCGGCGGAGGCCCAGGAGATCACGTTGCCCGAGGGGTCGGTGATCGAGACGATCGTGTTGTTGAACGTGCTCTTGATGTGGGCGTGCCCGTGAGCGACGTTCTTCTTTTCCTTGCGGCGCACCTTCTTGGCTGCGCCCTGACGGCCCTTAGGAGGCATGTCTTTACTCCTGCGTGGAGGTGGTCGGTCCTACAGCGAAGACCGCTGAACAGCGTCCGCTGAGGACTACTTCTTGCCCGGCTTCTTCTTACCGGCGATGGCGCGACGCGGGCCCTTGCGGGTGCGAGCGTTGGTGCTGGTGCGCTGACCGTGGACCGGCAGGCCACGGCGGTGACGGAGACCCTGGTAGCAGCCGATCTCGACCTTGCGGCGGATGTCGGCCTGGATCTCGCGACGGAGGTCACCCTCGGTCTTGAGGTTGGCGTCCACGTACTCGCGGATCTTGACCAGGTCCTCTTCGGCCAGGTCACGAACGCGGGTGTTCGGGTTCACACCAGTGGCGGCGAGAGTCGCCTTCGACTGGGTGCGGCCGATGCCGAAGACGTAGGTGAGTGCGACCTCCACACGCTTTTCGCGCGGGATGTCAACACCGGAAACGCGTGCCATTCAATGGCTCCTGTGTGTTCGGGGGTCTTCCGCAGAACCACTCCCGGCCGCCGACCTCACTGTGAGAGAGGTGGTACGTCCGGGTCCCCGGCCCCCGCCGGAGGTGTCGTCAGCCGTGGCTTGGACGGGTTCTGCGTATGTACGAATTGCTATGCGTCGCGCGAAGAACTGCGAGGTACAGGTGGTCGTGCGTCAGCCCTGGCGCTGCTTGTGGCGCAGGTTGTCGCAGATGACCATGACCCGGCCGTGACGGCGGATCACCTTGCACTTGTCGCAGATCTTCTTGACGCTCGGCTTGACCTTCATGGGATGTCAGGTTCTCCGGGTCAGTGCCACCACCCACGCCGAAGCGGGATGTGGGGACAAGATCTACTTGTATCGGTAGACGATCCGGCCACGCGTCAGGTCGTACGGAGAGAGCTCCACCACGACCCTGTCATCGGGGAGGATGCGGATGTAGTGCATACGCATCTTGCCGCTGATGTGCGCGAGGACCTTGTGACCGTTCTGGAGTTCCACCTTGAACATGGCGTTCGGGAGGGACTCGATCACGGTGCCCTCGATTTCGATGGCACCTTGCTTCTTGGCCACGCTTCGCCTTTCGAATCGGCTACCTTGATCAGCTCCCCCGCAGACATGCGGACGCACGGATGCACGGGAGCCGACGAGTCAGTCTACGTCAGGGCATCCTGAAAGACGAATCGGGAAAGTCTGCCCCACACGACAGATCGTTAAGCAAGAGGGTCCGGCGCCGCCGTGATTCCGTACTCGGCGAGCTTCGCCCTGCCGCAGTCGGGGGCGGTCAGCACCAGCGGGCCCTCTTCGGTGAGGGCGATCGAGTGCTCCCAGTGCGACGACCAGGTGCCGTCCGTGGTGATGACGGTCCAGTCGTCGGCGAGCACCTCGGTCTCCGGTGTGCCGAGGCTCACCATCGGCTCGATGGCCAGGCACACACCCGGACCGAGCTTGATGCCCTTGCCGCGCTTGCGTGTGACGTAGTTCAGCAGATGCGGGTCCATGTGCATCTCGGAGCCGATCCCGTGGCCGCCGTAATCCTCGATGATCCCGTACTTGCCGGTGGCCGGCCGGGGCTGGCGGCGGATGTACGACTCGATCGCCTTGGAGATGTCGACCAGCCGGTTGCCGTTCTTCATCGCCGCGATGCCGGCCCACATCGACTCCTCGGTCACCCGGGAGAGCTCGACCAGCTCGGGGGCGTGGCCGGTGCCGACGAAGGCGGTGTACGCGGCGTCGCCGTGCCAGCCGTCGATGATCGCGCCGGCGTCGATGGAGATGATGTCGCCGTCCTTGAGGACGGTCTTGTCGTCCGGGATGCCGTGGACGACGACTTCGTTGACCGAGGTGCAGATGGTGGCCGGGAAGCCGCCGTAGCCGAGGAAGTTCGACTTGGCGCCGTGGTCGGCGAGGACCTTGCGGGCGACCTCGTCCAGATCTTTCGTGGTGGCGCCGGGAACGGCCGCCTCGCGGGTCGCCGCATGGATAGCGGCGACGACCAACCCCGCCTCGCGCATCTTCGCGATCTGCTCCGGGGTCTTGATCTCCACCATGGCCATTTGCCTTCCGCGTCCGTCGTATCTTTGCTCAACAGTACGGCCGCGGCGTCCATCGGACACCGCGGCCGGACTATTGGTACTGCGGTACTGCTCAGCCCTTGGCGGGCTTCTTCAGAGCGTCCATCGCCCGCTGCGTCACTTCCGCCACGGGGCCGAGCGCAGAGATCGTCGACACAAGATCCTGCTGCTTGTAGTAGTCGATGATCGGCTCGGTCTCACGGTGGTAGACGTCGAGACGGTTGCGGACCGTTTCCTCGCTGTCGTCGCCCCGCTGGTAAAGCTCGCCCCCGCACGTGTCGCACACGCCGTCGGCCTCGGGCTTCTTGTACTCGACGTGGAAGGTGTGCGAACTGTCCTTGCGGCAGGTACGGCGGCCGGCGATGCGCTTGACGACCTCTTCCTCGGGAACTTCGAGGTCGAGCACGCCGTCGAGGGCGATGCCCTTCTCGGCGAGGTACCTGTCGAGCGCCTCCGCCTGGCGCACATTCCGCGGAAAACCGTCCAGCAGGAAGCCGTCGGCGGCGTCCGGCTGCTCGAGCCGGTCCTGCGCCATCCCGATGGTCACCTCGTCAGGGACCAGGTTCCCGGCGTCCATGTACGCCT
This sequence comes from Streptomyces sp. NPDC051219, assembly GCF_040682335.1. Classification (NCBI taxonomy): domain Bacteria; kingdom Bacillati; phylum Actinomycetota; class Actinomycetes; order Kitasatosporales; family Streptomycetaceae; genus Streptomyces; species Streptomyces sp. NPDC051219. The sequence continues at coordinate 73,121 of NZ_JBFBAS010000004.1, read as the reverse complement.
TCGCCTGCTTGCCGAGCTCAGTGCCCTGACTGATGTTGGCGCGGAAGAGGTCGCCCGTGGAGATGTGCGGGATCGACAGGTTTTTGGCAAGGAACGCGGCCTGCGTTCCCTTGCCGGCACCAGGCGGCCCGACGAGGACGATTCGCATCAGCGGAGGAACCCTTCGTAATTGCGCTGCTGGAGCTGGCTCTCGATCTGCTTCACGGTCTCCAGTCCCACACCCACGATGATGAGGATGCTCGTCCCGCCGAAGGGGAAGTTCTGGTTCGCGCCGAAGCCCGCCAACGCCATCGTCGGCACGAGAGCAATCAGACCCAGGTACAGCGACCCCGGCCAGGTGATCCGGTTGAGCACGTAGCTCAGGTACTCAGCAGTAGGTCGGCCAGCCCGGATGCCCGGGATGAACCCACCATACTTCTTCATGTTGTCCGCGACTTCGTCGGGGTTGAACGAGATCGCCACATAGAAGAAGGCGAAGAACACGATCAACAGGAAGTACGTGGCGATGTAAATCGGCTTGCCGTCGACGAAGTTCTGCTGGATCCAGGCCGACCAGCCCGTGGACTTGTTGCCACTGAACTGAACGATCAGCATCGGGATGAAGAGCAGCGACGAGGCGAAGATGACGGGAATCACACCCGCCTGGTTCACCTTCAACGGAATGTACGTCGATGTACCTCCGTAGGACCGGCGACCGATCATGCGCTTCGCGTACTGCACCGGGATGCGGCGCTGTGCCTGCTCCACGAAGACCACCAGGGCCACCATGGCGAGCCCCACCAGAATCACGATGCCGAACTCGACCCAGCCATCGGCGATCTTGCCCTGCAGCTTGATGGCCCACAGCGCGCTCACGAAGCCGGCGGCGATCGAGATGAACATCAGGATCGACATGCCGTTGCCGATACCGCGGTCCGTGATCAGCTCGCCGAGCCACATGACCATCGCCGTACCCGCGGTCATCGTGATGACCATCGTGACGGTGACGAAGATCGACTGGTCGGGCACGATCTCGGTGGCGGCCGGGCAGCCCTGGAACAGCGCGCCGCTGCGGGCGGTGGCCACCAGGCCGGTGCCCTGCAGGATCGCGAGGGCGATCGTCAGATAACGCGTGTACTGGGTGATCTTCGCGGTGCCGGACTGTCCCTCCTTCTTGAGGGCCTCCAGCCGCGGAATGACCACGGTCAACAGCTGCAGGATGATGCTCGCCGTGATGTACGGCATGATGCCGAGCGCAAAGATCGTGATCTGAAGCAGCGCGCCACCGCTGAACAGGTTGACCAGACCCACGAGGTTGTTGCCGGACTGGGCCTGGTTCACACAGATCTGTACATTCTCGTAGCTGACACCGGGAATCGGGACATGGGCCCCGAGCCGGAACAGCACGATGATGCCGAGTGTGAAGAGCAGCTTCTTGCGCAGGTCGGGCGTCTTGAACGCCCGGGCGAACGCGGTGAGCACGGTGCCTCCTGCGACCCCCGCGCTACTGCGTCAGAGGTGACGGTCTTGAGGATCGACGAATACGAATCAATCAAAATCCGCGCGATCCAAGTCAGCAGACCGCGCAGTCCGGGAGCCGGGGCCCCCTTGAATACAGCAACAGTGCACGCCACCTTACCGGCGACCATGCCCACGTAGGAACGACCAACCGGGGATGCCCCTTTTGGGAGGCATCCCCGGTCGGTGTTTCTAGCTTTCAGCCATCGAACTCGTCTCAGACGAGCTCGGTGACGGTGCCGCCGGCAGCGGCAATCTTCTCCTTGGCGGAGCCGGAGACGGCGTCAACCGTCACCTGCAGCGCCACGGAGATCTCGCCCTGGCCCAGGACCTTGACGAGGCTGTTCTTGCGCACCGCGCCCTTGGCGACCAAGTCGGCCACCGTGACCTCTCCACCCTCGGGGTAGAGAGCGCCGAGCTTGTCCAGGTTCACGACCTGGTACTCGGTGCGGAACGGGTTCTTGAAGCCCTTGAGCTTCGGGAGACGCATGTGGAGGGGCATCTGCCCACCCTCGAAGCGCTCCGGAACCTGGTAACGGGCCTTGGTGCCCTTGGTACCACGACCTGCGGTCTTACCCTTGGACGCCTCACCACGACCCACACGGGTCTTGGCGGTCTTGGCGCCCGGGGCAGGACGGAGGTTGTGGACCTTCAGCGGGTTCTGCTCCGCCATGTCAGTCGACCTCCTCAACCGTCACGAGGTGGCGGACGGTGTGCACCATGCCGCGGAACTCGGGACGGTCCTCCTTGACAACTACGTCGTTCAGGCGCTTGAGCCCGAGCGAACGCAGGGTGTCGCGGTGGTTCTGCTTGCTGCCGATGTACGACTTCGTCTGCGTGATCTTGAGACGGGCCATTACGCACCCGCTCCCGCACGTGCACGAAGCAGAGCCGCGGGGGCGACGTCCTCGAGCGGCAGACCACGGCGGGCCGCGATCTCCTCGGGACGCTGCAGGCCCTTGAGGGCCGCCACGGTCGCGTGCACGATGTTGATCGCGTTGTCGGAGCCCAGGGACTTCGACAGGATGTCGTGAACGCCGGCGCACTCGAGCACCGCGCGCACCGGGCCACCGGCGATAACACCGGTACCGGGGGAAGCCGGCTTGAGCAGGACGACGCCCGCAGCCTTCTCGCCCTGGATCGGGTGCGGGATGGTGCCCTGAATACGCGGAACCTTGAAGAAGTTCTTCTTGGCCTCTTCCACGCCCTTGGCGATGGCCGCGGGAACTTCCTTGGCCTTGCCGTATCCGACACCTACGGTGCCGTCACCGTCGCCCACCACGACCAGCGCGGTGAAGCTGAAGCGGCGACCACCCTTGACAACCTTGGCAACGCGGTTGATCGCGACAACGCGCTCAACATAGGCGGTCTTCTCGGCGGCAGGGCCACCGTCGCGACCCTTCCGGTCCCGCCGCTCGCCGCCACCGGCACCGCTTCCGCGGCGCTGGGGTCCAGCCATTGGATTTACCTCTCTCTGTTACGTCCGTTAGTCCCGGAACCGGGGCTTAGAACTTCAGCCCGGCTTCGCGGGCGGCGTCAGCCAGAGCGGCAATGCGCCCGGCGTACCTGTTGCCACCACGGTCGAACACGACGGCCTCGACGCCGGCGGCCTTGGCGCGCTCGGCGACCAGGGAACCGACCTGCTGGGCCTGGGCGCTCTTGTCACCCTCGCCGCTACGGATCGAGGTGTCCAGGGTCGACGCCGACGCGAGCGTGTGGCCCGCGATGTCGTCGATGACCTGGGCCACGATGTGGCGGTTGGAGCGCGTCACGACCAGGCGCGGACGCTCCGGCGTACCGGAGACGTGCTTGCGCACGCGGATGTGGCGACGCTTGATGGCAGCGCGCTTGTACGCGTCACCCTTGGCGATCTTTACACCGTATGCCATGGCTTACTTACCCGCCTTTCCGACCTTGCGGCGGATGACCTCGCCCGCGTACTTGACGCCCTTGGCCTTGTACGGGTCGGGCTTCCGCAGCTTGCGGATGTTGGCGGCGACCTCGCCGACCTTCTGCTTGTCGATGCCCTCGACGCTGAGCTTGGTCGGGGACTCAACCTTGAAGGTGATGCCCTCGGGGGCCTCAACGACGATCGGGTGGCTGTAGCCCAGGGCGAACTCCAGGTTGGAGCCCTTCGCCTGGACGCGGTAACCGACACCGCTGATCTCGAGCGCCTTGCTGTATCCCTGGGTCACGCCGGTGATCATGTTCGCCACCAGCGTGCGGGACAGGCCGTGAAGGGCCTTGTTCTGACGCTCGTCGTTCGGGCGGACCACGTTCAGAACGCCGTCCTCACCCTTGGTGACCTCGATCGGAGCGGCAACGGTGTGGGAGAGGGAACCCTTGGGGCCCTTCACCGCAACCGTGCGACCGTCGATGGTGACGTCCACACCGGCGGGAACCTGGATGGGGAGCTTGCCGATTCGCGACATTAGCTTTTCCTCCGTTCCCGACTACCAGACGTAGGCGAGGACTTCCCCACCTACGCCCTTCTTGCTGGCCTGCTGGCCGGTCAGGAGACCGTGGGACGTGGAGATGATCGCCACGCCCAGGCCGCCGAGGACCTTCGGCAGGTTGGTGGACTTCGCGTACACGCGCAGACCCGGCTTCGAAATCCGCTTGATGCCGGCGATCGAGCGCTCGCGGTTCGGGCCGAACTTCAGCTCGAGGACGAGGTTCTTGCCGACCTCGGCGTCCTCGACCTTCCAGCCGGTGATGAAGCCCTCCTGCTGGAGGATCTCCGCGATGTGCGACTTGATCTTGCTGTGCGGCATCACGACGGTGTCGTGGTACGCCGAGTTCGCGTTACGCAGACGCGTGAGCATGTCTGCGATGGGATCAGTCATGGTCATGAATTGGCCTTCGGCCTCTCTCGCCGGGGTTTCCTGTATGCGCCATCCCTCTCCCCGATCAGTGTCGGGACGGGTGCGGTGCGGGGACCTACGGCGTAGTAAGTCGGTCAGGGCGGCGGGCGCCCAACCCCGCAAGCCTACGGCATGCGAGGGCGGGCTCCCGCCGACCAGATACTTACCGAGAGCCTCTGGAAATCCGTACGCCCAAAGGGCAGTACTGGATTACCAGGAGCTCTTGGTCACGCCCGGCAGCTCGCCACGGTGAGCCATCTCACGAAGGCACACGCGGCACAGGCCGAACTTGCGGTACACGGAGTGCGGACGGCCACAGCGCTGGCAGCGGGTGTACGCGCGCACACCGAACTTGGGCTTGCGGGCGGCCTTAGCGATCAGAGACTTCTTCGCCACGGTCAGTTCTCCTTGAACGGGAAGCCGAGGTGACGAAGGAGGGCACGACCCTCGTCGTCGTTGGTCGCCGTGGTGACCACGGTGATGTCCATGCCCCGGACCCGGTCGATCTTGTCCTGGTCGATCTCGTGGAACATGACCTGCTCCGTGAGACCGAAGGTGTAGTTGCCACGGCCGTCGAACTGCTTCGGCGACAGGCCACGGAAGTCACGGATACGCGGCAGCGCGAGCGACAGCGTACGGTCCAGGAACTCCCACATGCGGTCACCGCGGAGGGTGACGTGGCAGCCGATCGGCTGACCCTCACGCAGCTTGAACTGCGCGATGGACTTGCGGGCCTTGGTGACGGCCGGCTTCTGGCCGGTGATCGTGGTGAGGTCGCGGATGGCGCCATCGATCAGCTTGGAGTCGCGGGCGGCGTCGCCCACACCCATGTTGACCACGATCTTGACCAGGCCGGGGACCTGCATGACGTTCTCGTAGGAGAACTCCTCACGCAGCTTGCCGGCGATTTCCTCGCGGTAGCGCAGCTTGAGGCGCGGCGCGTTGGTGGTGGCAGTCATCAGATGTCCTCACCGGTCCGCTTGGCAACGCGGATCTTGTTGCCCTCGTCGTCAAAGCGGTAGCCGACGCGGGTGACGACCTTCTTGCCGTCCTTCTCCACAACCAGCTGAACGTTGCTGACGTGGATCGGGGCCTCGGTCGTCACGATGCCACCGGTCTGCGAACCACGAGCGGTCTGGCCGGCCTTGGTGTGCTTCTTGACCCGGTTGACACCCTCGACGAGGACGCGGTTCTCAGTAGGGATGGCCACGATGACCTTGCCCTGCTTGCCCTTGTCCTTACCGGTGATGACCTGAACCAGGTCGCCCTTCTTGATCTTCATGCTTACAGCACCTCCGGCGCGAGCGAGATGATCTTCATGAACTTCTTCTCGCGCAGCTCACGGCCCACCGGGCCGAAGATACGGGTGCCGCGAGGGTCGCCGTCGTTCTTCAGAATGACGGCGGCGTTCTCGTCGAAGCGGATGTACGAGCCGTCCTGACGACGACGCTCCTTGACGGTGCGAACGATGACCGCCTTGACGACGTCACCCTTCTTCACGTTGCCACCGGGGATCGCGTCCTTGACGGTGGCGACAATGACGTCACCGATGCCCGCGTAGCGGCGACCCGAGCCACCGAGAACACGGATGCAAAGGATTTCCTTGGCACCAGTGTTGTCGGCGACACGCAGTCGCGACTCCTGCTGGATCACGTCTATCTCCTGATTGTCTGCCGGTTCCCGGCAGGGGCTTCACTGTGCTTGTGCAAGCGAGTGAAGCCCCTGCCGAGCCTGGCGGAACCGACTTGAGGGAAACCCCTCAAGTAATTACTTGGCCTTCTCGAGGATCTCGACGACGCGCCACCGCTTCGTCGCGGACAGCGGCCGGGTCTCCATCAGGAGAACGCGGTCGCCGACGCCCGCGGCGTTGGCCTCGTCGTGCGCCTTGAGCTTGTTCGTACGGCGGATGACCTTGCCGTACAGCGCGTGCTTGACGCGGTCCTCGACAGCGACGACGACGGTCTTGTCCATCTTGTCGCTGACGACCAGACCCTCACGGGTCTTGCGGAAACCGCGCTGCTCAGTCGTCTCAGTCACATTCTTCTCGCTCATCAGGCGCTCTCCACCGTCTCGATGCCCAGCTCGCGCTCACGCATCAGGGTGTAGATCCGGGCGATGTCCTTACGGACGGACTTGAGCCGGCCGTTGTTCTCGAGCTGCCCGGTCGCCGCCTGGAAGCGGAGCTTGAACAGCTCTTCCTTCGCCTCGCGAAGCTTGATGACGAGTTCCTCGTCATTAAGCTCACGCAGCTCGGTCGCCTTGATACCGGCCGCCATCACGACTCACCTGCCTCGCGCCGAACAATCCGGCACTTCATCGGAAGCTTGTGAGCAGCGCGGGTAAGCGCCTCACGAGCAATCTTCTCGTTCGGGTAGGACAGCTCGAACATCACCCGACCGGGCTTGACGTTCGCGATCCACCACTCGGGAGAACCCTTACCGGAACCCATGCGGGTCTCGGCAGGCTTCTTGGTGAGCGGACGGTCCGGGTAGATGTTGATCCAGACCTTGCCGCCACGCTTGATGTGGCGGGTCATCGCGATACGAGCAGCCTCGATCTGGCGGTTCGTCACGTACGCCGGGGTCAGCGCCTGGATGCCGTACTCGCCGAATGCGACCTCAGTGCCACCCTTCGCCATACCGCTGCGCTTGGGGTGGTGCTGCTTGCGGTGCTTGACCCTACGAGGGATCAGCATGTCGGTCAGGCCTCCGTTCCAGTGCTCTCAGCCGGAGCAGCGGCGGCGGGAGCCTCGGCCTTGGGGGCCTCGGCAGCCGGCGCGGACTGCTGCGGCTTGCGGCCGCGGCCGCCACGCTCGCCACCACGACCACCACGGCCACCGGCCGGACGGTCGCCCGCGCCACCACGGGCCGGGCGGTTACCCGCACGGGCCGCAGCGTTCTCGGCGCGGACTTCGGCGATGTTCTTGACGTCGCCCTTGTAGATCCAGACCTTCACGCCGATACGGCCGAAGGTCGTCTTGGCCTCGAAGAAGCCGTAGTCGACGTTCGCGCGGAGCGTGTGCAGGGGCACACGGCCCTCGCGGTAGAACTCCGAGCGGGACATCTCGGCGCCGCCGAGACGGCCACCGCACTGGATCTTGATGCCCTTGGCGCCGGCCTTCATCGTGCCCTGCATGCTCTTGCGCATGGCGCGACGGAAGGAGACGCGGGAGGAGAGCTGCTCGGCAACGGCCTGAGCAACCAGCTGAGCGTCCATCTCGGGGTTCTTGACCTCGAGGATGTTCAGCTGGACCTGCTTGCCCGTCAGCTTCTCGAGGTCGCCGCGGATGCGGTCGGCCTCGGCGCCACGGCGGCCGATGACGATGCCGGGACGCGCGGTGTGGATGTCCACCCGCACGCGGTCACGGGTGCGCTCGATCTCAACCTTCGAGATGCCGGCGCGCTCCATGCCGGACGTCATCATCCGACGGATGGCGACGTCTTCCTTGACGTAGTCCTTGTACAGCTTGTCGGCGTACCAACGGGACTTGAAGTCCGTGGTGATACCGAGCCGGAACCCGTGCGGGTTTACCTTCTGGCCCATTACCGGGTTCCTTCCTTGCTGCTGACGACCACGGTGATGTGGCTGGTCCGCTTGCGGATCCGGTAGGCACGGCCCTGAGCACGCGGACGGAACCGCTTCAGGGTCGGGCCCTCGTCGACGTACGCCTCGCTGATGACCAGCGAGGAGGCGTCCGTGTGGTCGTAGTTGTGCGCGGCGTTGGCAATGGCGCTGTCAAGCACCTTGCCGACCGGCACGCTGGCGGCCTGCGGGGCGAAACGCAGGACCGCCTGGGCCTCCGTGGCATCCATGCCACGGATGAGGTCCACCACGCGGCGGGCCTTCATGGGCGTGACGCGGATGTACCGCGCCTGGGCCCTGGCTTCCATGGTTGTCCCTTCGGTGTCGTTCATAGTCTTCGCACCCCGCCTTAGCGGCGCTTCGACTTGCGGTCGTCCTTGACGTGGCCGCGGAAGGTGCGGGTCGGCGCAAACTCGCCGAGCTTGTGGCCGACCATGGACTCGGTGACGAACACCGGGACATGCGTCTTGCCGTTGTGCACCGCGATGGTGTGACCCAGCATCGCCGGGATGATCATCGAGCGACGGGACCAGGTCTTGATGACGTTCTTGGAGCCGGCTTCGTTCTGTACGTCCACCTTCTTGATGAGGTGGTCGTCGACGAAGGGCCCCTTCTTGAGACTGCGCGGCATCTAAACCCGCTCCTAGCGCTTCTTGTTCGTCTTGCGGCGGCGGACGATGTACTTGTTGGACGCCTTCTTCGGCGAACGAGTACGACCCTCCTTCTGACCCCACGGGCTGACCGGGTGGCGACCACCGGAGGTCTTGCCCTCACCACCACCGTGCGGGTGGTCAACCGGGTTCATCGCGACACCGCGGACGGTCGGGCGAACGCCCTTCCAGCGCATACGGCCGGCCTTGCCCCAGTTGATGTTCGACTGCTCGGCGTTGCCGACCTCGCCAACAGTGGCGCGGCAGCGGACGTCGACAAGGCGGACCTCACCGGACGGCATACGCAGGTGGGCGTACTGGCCCTCCTTCGCCAGCAGCTGCACGGAAGAACCGGCAGAGCGGGCGAACTTGGCGCCACCACCGGGACGGATCTCGATCGCGTGGATCGTGGTACCGACCGGGATGTTGCGGAGCGGGAGGTTGTTGCCCGGCTTGATGTCGGCGCCAGGGCCGTTCTCAATCCGGTCGCCCTGGCTCAGCTTGGCCGGGGCGATGATGTAGCGCTTCTCGCCGTCTGCGTAGTGCAGAAGCGCGATGCGCGCGGTGCGGTTCGGGTCGTACTCGATGTGCGCGACCTTGGCCGGCACGCCGTCCTTGTCGTGACGACGGAAGTCGATCACTCGGTAGGCGCGCTTGTGGCCACCGCCCTGGTGGCGAACGGTCACACGACCGGCGTTGTTACGGCCGCCCTTGCTGTGCAGAGGGCGGACCAGCGACTTCTCCGGCGTGGACCGCGTGATCTCGACAAAGTCGGCGACGCTGGAGCCACGACGGCCCGGGGTCGTCGGCTTGTACTTGCGGATACCCATTTCTCAGTCCTCGTCCGATTCCGGACGACTAGGACTCCGTTAGGAGACCTGGCCGCCGAAGATGTCGATACGGTCGCCCTCGGCAAGGGTCACGATGGCGCGCTTGGTGTTGGCGCGCTTGCCGAAACCGGTGCGGGTGCGCTTGCGCTTGCCCTGACGGTTGATCGTGTTGACCCCGGTGACCTTGACCGAGAAGACCGCCTCGACGGCCTGCTTGATCTGGGTCTTGTTGGCACGCGGGTCGACGACGAACGTGTACTTGTTCTCGTCCAGCAGCGCGTAGCTCTTCTCGGAGACCACCGGCTTGACCAGAATGTCACGGGGGTCCGTGTAGGTCTTGCTGGTGACGACCGCTGCAGTTGCCTCGCTCATCAGGCGTCGCTCCCTTCGAGCTCAACCTCGGAGGCGACGGCCTTGGCAGACACTGCCGGACCGGCCACGAAGGACTCGAAGGCAGCCTGCGTGAAGACCACGTCGTCAGAGACGAGCACGTCGTACGTGTTCAGCTGGCCCGGCTCCAGGAGGTGCACCTGGGGCAGGTTGCGGGCGGAAAGCCACGCGGCCTCGTCGGCCCGCTCGACGACCAGGAGCACGCGGGGGCGCTCGCTGATCTTGCCCAGCAGGTTCTTCACGGCCTTGGTGGAAACCGCACCGTCGACCACGCCGGAGACGACGTGGATACGGCTGTGGCGGGCCCGGTCGCTGAGGGCACCGCGCAGGGCGGCGGCCTTCATCTTCTTCGGGGTCCGCTGCGAGTAGTCACGCGGCGTGGGGCCGTGGACAACGCCACCGCCGGCGAACTGCGGCGCACGGGTCGAACCCTGGCGCGCGCGGCCGGTGCCCTTCTGGCGGTAAGGCTTGCGGCCACCGCCTCGGACCTCGCCACGACGCTTGACCTTGTGCGTGCCCTGACGGGCGGCGGCCAGCTGCGCCACGACGACCTGGTGGATCAGCGGGATGCTGACCTTGGCGTCGAAGATCTCGGCCGGGAGCTCTACCGTCCCGGACTTGTCGCCGGAGGGCGACAGAATGTCAATGGTGCTCATAGTCCTCAGACCCCCTTGGCCGCAGTGCGGACGAGGACGAGGCCGCCGTTCGGACCGGGAACCGCGCCCTTGATGAGGAGCAGGCCCTTCTCCGCGTCAACCGCGTGGATGGTCAGGTTCTGGGTGGTGACCCGCTCGTTGCCCATGCGGCCCGCCATGCGCATGCCCTTGAACACGCGACCAGGGGTGGCACAGCCACCGATGGAGCCGGGCGAGCGGTGCTTGCGCTGGGTACCGTGACCGGCGCCGAGGCCCTTGAAGTTGTGACGCTTCATGACACCGGCGAAGCCCTTGCCCTTGCTCTTGCCCGTGACGTCGACCTTGACGCCGGACTCGAACACCTCGGCAGTGATCTCCTGGCCGAGCGAGTACTCGCTGGCGTCGGAGGTACGGAGCTCCACCAGGTGGCGGCGCGGGGTCACGTCGGCCTTGGCGAAGTGGCCCTTGAGGGGCTTGTTCACCTTGCGCGGGTCGATCTCGCCGAAGGCGATCTGGACCGACTCGTAGCCGTCGATGTCGTTCTTGCGGACCTGGGTAACGACGCAGGGCCCGGCCTTGACGACGGTCACCGGGACGACACGGTTGTTCTCGTCCCAGACCTGGGTCATGCCGAGCTTCTCGCCCAGGACGCCCTTGATCTGCTTAGCCATCTTCTCCGCGCCTCTCAGAGCTTGATCTCGATGTCAACGCCGGCCGGAAGGTCCAGGCGCATCAACGAGTCAACGGTCTTGGGCGTCGGGTCGAGGATGTCGATCAGGCGCTTGTGCGTGCGCATCTCGAAGTGCTCGCGCGAGTCCTTGTACTTGTGCGGCGACTTGATGACGCAGTACACGTTCTTCTCAGTGGGCAGCGGCACCGGGCCCGCGACCGACGCACCAGTGCGAGTCACCGTCTCGACGATCTTCTTCGCCGAAGAGTCGATGACCTCGTGGTCGTAGGCCTTGAGCCGGATGCGGATCTTCTGTCCCGCCATGGCTACTAGTAGTCCTGTCTCTCGAAACGCTCTGGAACCCGGCACGCTGTGCTGATCACCAGCACCGCTCCCCCTCCGACCCACGCGGTCGGGCGTGTCGCACTCCCTCCAAAGCAATTTCCGAAGAAATTCCCTGCCAAGGGGGTGCGGGCCATTGACCACGCATCGGGGGAAGAACACCCACCGAGTGCCTGGCTGGTACCCCGCTGACACTTCCCGGAAGATTCCCGTACGTCCGCCTCAGTGCTGCCCAGGAGGCAGATAAGGCGACGAGTACTGTGGGACTCGCTTCCGGTCCTCCCGGCGGGAGGCGCGCAGCATCGGCACTCAACCGAGCAACCTGGTCAGTGTGCCATATGGGGCACACCGCGCGCCAATCGCGGCCGGAGAGATTACCCCGCGGGGGTTGCGTGTCAAGCCACGCCACCCCCCAGGCCCCGGTCCGCTGCGCTCGCACGTCCGTGCAGAAACGACCATGCCGCAGATCACCTCGGCTCCGCACGCCGGGCGACGGGGTCCGGACCTCGCCCCTCAGCACAGGGCCTCTGCCGGCCGAGCCATGGACAGCCCACCGCCACCGCCTCACCGCGCTGCTGCCACCGCCGCTGCCGGTCCTTCCGCGCGTCCCGCCATCGGTTCGGCCGGACCCGTTGCAGACGTGCGACGGCTGCGAGCGCGCCGCGGGCGCATCGCACGTCTGACCAGGGTCGTCGCCCACGGCGTGCCGCTCGTCACAGTGGCCCTTTCGAGCGGTATACGGGGCAACCTTCGCGCCCGTTTCTTCGTCAAGCAGCACGGATCATAGGAACGCAGCCCGGGGGGACCGTCCGCTGCGGTGTGGCTGACGGGGGAAACAGCGGTGCGCGCTTCACGGGGTTCCGGTATGTCCAGACGGCTTCTGCTGGCCTCGGCCGCCGCCGTCGCCGGTCTCACCGCCACCGGCTGTACGGCGCCCGCTCCCCGATACGCGGGCCCCACCGCCGACCCGGCGCCCGGCAAGCCGATCGCACTCTCGCGCACCGCCCTGCTCATGCAGATCCTCGCCCACCCGGACGACGACCTGTACTTCATGAACCCGGACACCCAGCGCTGCCTCGACGCCGGGGTGCCCCTGGTCTGCGTGTACGTCACCGCGGGCGAGGCCGACGGGGTCAACAGGATCCCCGGCGAGCCGCGCCCGGCCGCCGACAGGACCGCCTACTCCTCCGCCCGCCATCAGGGCCTGCGACAGGCATACGCCACGATGCTCGGCCTCCCCCCGTTCACCGCGTGGCGCAAGACCGTCGTCACCCTGCGCGGCGGCCTGCGGGCCGAGACCAACACCCTCGCGAACGGCCGCCGGGTGGTCGAGCTGGTCTTCCTCAACCTCGCCATGCACACCCCGCAGGGACGGATGGGCCTGCCGGCCCTCTGGAAGGCCAGGGGCCTTTCGCTGCGGACAGTGGTGGCCGACGACTCGCCGCTGCGCGAGACCGGATCGTACGACCACGACGACCTCACCGGCGCACTCGCCGGTCTGATGGACCGGCACCGGCCGACCGTCATCCAGACACTGGACCCCGACCCCGACCTCCAGCACAGTGACGACGCCACCCGCCGCAGGGACAGCGAGCAGCCGGGCTACTCCGACCACGCCGACCACACCGCGGTGGCGCTGTTCGCCTGGAAGTCGATGGCCCGCTGGGTCGCCGAGAGCACCGAGCGGGGCGACGACGTCCCGCCTTTCGTCGCCACGGCCTACCGCGGCTACTACAACCGCCACTGGCCGAAGAACCTGCCGGAGCGGGTGCTGCTGGAGAAGGCCGGCCACCTCGTCCCGTACGGCGGCCACCCCGACTGGGACTGCGGCAACGCGGCCAGCTGCGGCGACTACAACGTCGGCCAGGGCCGTCCCCTGACCAACCACAAGGGCTGGGTCCGTTCGACCCACTACCGCCATCCCGGCCCGCGTACCGCCGTGGCCACCGAACCGGACGGGCGGCTCGTGGCGTACGGCGTACTCGGGCTGCGCGCCGTGCGCTGGCGCGAGACCGCACCGGGCAGCGGGGAGTGGGCCGCGCCCGACGACCTCGGGGGCGGACCGCTGGGGCCGGTGCTCGGCGCGGCCACGCTGAAGGACGGCAGGCAGTTGCTGTTCGCGCTGCGCTTCGCGTCGCTCGGTGGCCGCGGCGGACCGGGCCGCCGAGAGATCGTGCTTCTCGAACAGCGGGCTCCGGGCGGGCACTTCAGCGCGTGGACCGGCCTGGGCAATCCGGAGAGGCAGAAGGACCGGGGGCGTCGCATCGGCTCCCCCGTGGCCGTCGCCGCGTCCGACGGCCGGGTCCATCTGTTCGTACGCAACGCGGACAAGGGCATCAGCACCCGCGTGCGCGCCGCGGACGGCGGCTGGGGTGCGTGGCAGGACCTCGGAGGCGACGAGATCCAGGACGGATTCGCGGCCGTGGCCGACCGGGCCGGCGCCGTCCATGTCTTCGCATCCGGCCTGGACACCGTGCATCACTGGGTGGACGGCGTTCTGCGGCAGGAACCGGCGCTGAGGTCCCCGGGCGACTCGCCCACCGCGGTACCGGTTCCGGGCGGCGCCGGCGTCGACGTCGTCTACCGCAAGCCCGCCACGAACCGGGCCACGACGGTACGGATCGGTGGCGCGGCGGGCCCGGCCGCCGGTCCGGTACTGCTCGGCAAGGACGACCTGGGCCACGTACAGCTACGGCTCGCCGGGAAGGTGCTGAGCCGGACGACCGGCCCGGTGGCCCTGACGGGCGCGGTGCTGCACCACGGTCCGCAGGGCCCACTGGTGGTGGGCCTCGGCCCGGACGCGGCGCCGTGGCTCTGGCGGCCCTGAACACCCGTACGTGCTGATTCCCGCTGCCGCGCTGCCTCCGCGGCCCCGGGGCCGCGTACCCGGTGACTCCCTGGCTCCCCTGACCCGCCGCACCCGATCCCGTCATGCCCTTGCTCTCCCGACAGGGCGAGCAAGCCGAAGGGCCCCGGTCCGCCGAGAACGGCGGGCCGGGGCCCTTCAGTCGAAGCAGATGCTCCGGGGAGCGTCAGGTCACTTGGTGATCTTGGTGACCTGGCCGGCGCCCACGGTCCGGCCACCCTCACGGATGGCGAACTTGAGGCCTTCCTCCATGGCGACCGGCTGAATCAGCGCGACCGTCATCTCGGTGTTGTCGCCCGGCATGACCATCTCGGTGCCCTCGGGGAGGGTCACGACGCCGGTCACGTCCGTGGTACGGAAGTAGAACTGCGGGCGGTAGTTGTTGAAGAAGGGGGTGTGACGACCACCCTCGTCCTTCGACAGGATGTAGGCCTGGGCCTCGAACTCGGTGTGCGGCGTGACCGAACCGGGCTTGATGATGACCTGGCCGCGCTCGACGTCCTCGCGCTTGATGCCACGGAGGAGCAGACCGACGTTCTCACCGGCCTGGCCCTCGTCGAGCAGCTTGCGGAACATCTCGATGCCGGTGACCGTGGTGGTGGTCTTCTCCTGCTTGATGCCGATGATGTCAACGGTCTCGTTGACCTTCAGGACACCACGCTCGATACGACCGGTGACGACCGTACCGCGACCGGTGATCGTGAAGACGTCCTCGACGGGCATGAGGAACGGCTTCTCGGTGTCACGCGGCGGGGTCGGGATCGACTCGTCGACGGCGGCCATCAGGTTCAGGACCGTCTGGCCCCACTCCTTGTCGCCCTCGAGCGCCTTGAGCGCCGAGACCTTGACGACCGGAACGTCGTCGCCCGGGAAGTCGTACTCGGAGAGGAGCTCACGGACCTCGAGCTCGACGAGCTCCAGGATCTCCTCGTCGTCCACCATGTCGGCCTTGTTCAGGGCGACAACGATGGACGGCACGCCGACCTGGCGGGCCAGGAGCACGTGCTCCTTGGTCTGCGGCATCGGGCCGTCGGTGGCGGCGACCACGAGGATGGCGCCGTCCATCTGCGCCGCACCCGTGATCATGTTCTTGATGTAGTCCGCGTGACCGGGGCAGTCGACGTGCGCGTAGTGACGCGACTCGGTCTGGTACTCGACGTGCGCGATGGAGATGGTGATACCGCGCTGGCGCTCCTCAGGAGCCTTGTCGATCTGGTCGAAGGCCGAGGCCTCGTTCAGGTCCGGGTACGCGTCATGCAGCACCTTGGTAATGGCGGCCGTGAGGGTCGTCTTACCGTGGTCAATGTGACCGATGGTGCCGATGTTGACGTGCGGCTTAGTCCGCTCGAACTTCGCCTTCGCCACTGTGGTCCTCCTGGAGTGGTTCTGTACGCCTTACTCATCGGCGCCAGGTGATCTTTGCTGGGATGCCGGCCCCCCGGGGCATCCGTCGCGGTCTGCGTGGATGCCCCGGAGATCCGGTGACAAGCCTAAAGCGTGTACTCGGGAGAGTTACTCGCCCTTGGCCTTCGCGATGATCTCCTCGGCGACGTTCCGGGGAACCTCGGCGTAGGAGTCGAACTGCATCGAGTAGCTTGCGCGACCCGAGGTCTTGCTGCGGAGGTCGCCGACGTAGCCGAACATCTCCGACAGCGGAACCAGGCCCTTGACGACCCGGGCACCGCTGCGCTCCTCCATGGCCTGAATCTGACCACGGCGGGAGTTGAGGTCGCCGATGACATCGCCCATGTAGTCCTCGGGCGTGGTGACCTCGACGGCCATCATCGGCTCAAGAAGCACGGGGGACGCCTTGCGGGCACCCTCCTTGAACGCCTGCGAACCGGCGATCTTGAAGGCGAGCTCCGAGGAGTCCACCTCGTGGTAGCCGCCGTCGAGAAGGGTGACGCGGACGCCCACCATCTCGTAGCCGGCCAGGATGCCGAACTGCATGGCCTCCTGCGCACCGGCGTCCACCGAGGGGATGTACTCCCGCGGGATACGGCCACCGGTGACCTTGTTCACGAACTCGTAGGACGCGTCGCCGCCCTCGAGGGGCTCCAGCGCGATCTGCACCTTCGCGAACTGACCGGTACCACCGGTCTGCTTCTTGTGGGTGTAGTCAATACGCTCGACGGTCTTGCGGATCGTCTCGCGGTACGCGACCTGCGGCTTGCCGACGTTCGCCTCGACGCGGAACTCGCGCTTCATGCGGTCGACAAGCACCTCGAGGTGAAGCTCGCCCATACCACCGATGATGGTCTGGCCGGTCTCCTCGTCCGAGTGAACCTGGAAGGAGGGGTCCTCCTCCGAGAGCCGCTGGATGGCGACACCCAGCTTCTCCTGGTCACCCTTGGACTTGGGCTCGATCGCGACCTGAATGACCGGCGCCGGGAAGTCCATGGACTCCAGGATGACCGGCTGCTTCTCGTCGCACAGCGTCTCACCGGTGGTGGTCTGCTTCAGGCCCATGACGGCGATGATGTCGCCGGCGCCCACCGAGGCGATCTCCTCACGCTTGTTCGCGTGCATGCGGTAGATCTTGCCGATGCGCTCCTTCTTGCCCTTGACCGAGTTCAGCACGGAGCTGCCGGCCTCGAGGCGGCCCGAGTAAACCCGGACGAAGGTGAGCTTGCCGAGGTGCGGGTCGCTCATGATCTTGAAGGCGAGGCCCGAGAACGGCTCGTCGTCCGACGGCTTGCGCTTGACGACCCCCTCCGGGTCCTTGACGTCGTGGCCTTCGATGGCCTCGACGTCCAGGGGAGACGGCAGGTAGCGCACGACCGCGTCGAGCAGGGGCTGAACGCCCTTGTTCTTGAACGCGGTACCGCAGAACACGGGGGTGACGGTGACGGAGTCCTTGCCGCCCTTGGATGCGAGGGTGATGCGGCGGATGGCCGCGATCAGCTGCTCCTCGGTGGGCTCCTGGCCCTCGAGGTACAGCTCCATCATCTCGTCGTCGTTCTCCGAGACGGCCTCGAGCAGCTTGCCGCGCCACTCCTCGGCAGCCTCGGTGTGCGTGGCCGGGATGTCGACGACGTCGTACATCTCGCCCTTGGCGGCCTCGGCGGACCAGACGAGCGCCTTCATCTGGACGAGGTCGACCACGCCCTTGAAGTCCGCCTCTGCTCCGATCGGCAGCTGCATGACCAGCGGAACCGCACCGAGGCGGTCGACGATCATGTCGACGCAGCGGTGGAACTCGGCGCCGGTGCGGTCGAGCTTGTTGACGAAGCAGATACGCGGCACGCCGTAGCGGTCCGCCTGACGCCAGACAGTCTCGGACTGCGGCTCGACGCCCGCGACACCGTCGAACACGGTGACGGCGCCGTCGAGGACGCGGAGCGAACGCTCCACCTCGACGGTGAAGTCGACGTGACCCGGGGTGTCGATGATGTTGATGGTGTGGTCAACATCGTTGAGCGGCCAGTGGCAGGTCGTCGCGGCCGACGTGATGGTGATGCCGCGCTCCTGCTCCTGCTCCATCCAGTCCATCGTGGCAGCGCCGTCGTGGACTTCACCGATCTTGTAGCTCACACCGGTGTAGAAGAGGATCCGCTCAGTGGTGGTCGTCTTGCCCGCGTCGATGTGGGCCATGATCCCGATGTTGCGGACCTTGGCCAGGTCAAGCGAAGTGGTGGCCATAAGGCTCAATCTTCTCTCGGTCTCGATGTGGGTAGCGACTACCAGCGGTAGTGCGCGAAGGCCTTGTTGGACTCGGCCATCTTGTGGGTGTCCTCGCGCTTCTTGACGGCAGCGCCAAGACCGTTGGAGGCGTCGAGCAGCTCGTTCATGAGGCGCTCGGTCATGGTCTTCTCGCGGCGGGCGCGGGAGTAACCGACGACCCAGCGCAGCGCGAGGGTGGCGGCACGACCGGGCTTGACCTCGATCGGCACCTGGTAGGTGGCGCCACCGACACGGCGGGACTTGACCTCGAGAGACGGCTTGACGTTCTCGAGGGCGCGCTTCAGCGTGATGACCGGGTCAGCACCGGTCTTCTCGCGGAGGCCTTCCATGGCGCCGTAGACGATCCGCTCGGCGGTGGAACGCTTGCCGTCAAGCAGAAGCTTGTTGATCAGCGACGTGACAAGGGGAGAGTTGTAGACCGGGTCGATGATGACCGGGCGCTTCGGGGCGGGGCCCTTACGAGGCATTCTTACTTCTCCTTCTTGGCGCCGTAGCGGCTGCGGGCCTGCTTGCGGTTCTTGACACCCTGGGTGTCGAGCGAGCCGCGGATGATCTTGTAGCGAACACCCGGCAGGTCCTTCACACGGCCACCACGCACGAGCACGATGGAGTGCTCCTGCAGGTTGTGTCCCTCACCCGGAATGTAGGCCGTGACCTCGATGCCAGAGGTCAGGCGCACACGCGCGACCTTACGCAGGGCCGAGTTCGGCTTCTTCGGGGTGGTCGTGAACACACGCGTGCAGACGCCGCGGCGCTGGGGCGAACCCTCGAGCGCGGGCGTCTTGTTCTTCTCGACCTTGTCCTGCCGGCCCTTCCGGACCAGCTGCTGGATCGTAGGCACTACTTCTCCGGTTTCTGTGTGCCGTAGTGAAACTAACCTGAAACAGTCGCCGACCCACGCGGTCGGGTGTGTCGAATACTGCAGGCTCCCGCCCAAGGCGGATAAGCGCAGATTGCGGTGTGGTCTTCCTCGGCTCCCCATACGGTCTAAAGGCACGCACGGGAGCCCAGGGCACACCCCAGGCACAAGGTCAGAGCGTACCTACCGCATCGGCTCCGGTCAAAACAAATGCACACGCGCAGGACAGACCGCCCGCATCATAAGCCCGCACCGGCGAATCTGCGAGCAAAAGCCGCAGGGCGGCCACCCCGGAAAGGGGTGGCCGCCCTGCGGCGTGCAGTGCGACTGTCAGCCGTTGTACGGGCCGTAGTCGTAGTCCTCCAGCGGGACAGCCTGGCCGGAGCCGGTGCCGAAGGGCGAGTAGTCGATGTCGTCGTAACCGACGGCCGAGTACATCGCGGCCTTCGCCTCCTCGGTGGGCTCGACCCGGATGTTGCGGTAGCGGGCGAGGCCCGTACCGGCCGGGATGAGCTTACCGATGATGACGTTCTCCTTGAGGCCGATCAGGGAGTCCGACTTGGCGTTGATCGCCGCGTCGGTCAGAACCCTGGTCGTCTCCTGGAAGGACGCCGCCGACAGCCACGACTCGGTCGCCAGCGAGGCCTTGGTGATACCCATCAGCTGCGGACGGCCGGAGGCCGGGTGGCCGCCTTCCGTGACCACACGACGGTTCTCGGCCTCGAAGCGGCCGCGCTCGACGAGCTCGCCCGGCAGCAGCTCCGCGTCGCCGGACTCGATGATCGTCACACGGCGCAGCATCTGCCGGATGATGATCTCGATGTGCTTGTCATGGATCGACACACCCTGCGAGTTGTAGACCTTCTGGACCTCGCCGACCAGGTGGACCTGGACCGCGCGCTGACCGAGGATCCGCAGCACGTCGTGCGGGTTGGTGGCACCCACGGTGAGCTTCTGGCCCACCTCGACGTGGTCGCCCTCGCTCACCAGCAGACGGGCACGCTTGGAGATCGGGAACGCCGTCTCCTCGCTGCCGTCGTCAGGAGTGATGACGATCTTCTTGGTCTTCTCGGTCTCCTCGATCCGGACGCGGCCGACCGCTTCCGAGATCGGGGCGACACCCTTGGGCGTACGAGCCTCGAAGAGCTCGACGACACGGGGCAGACCCTGGGTGATGTCGTCACCGGCCACACCACCGGTGTGGAAGGTACGCATCGTCAGCTGGGTACCGGGCTCACCGATCGACTGGGCGGCGATGATGCCGACCGCCTCGCCGATGTCGACCAGCTTGCCGGTGGCCAGCGAGCGTCCGTAGCAGAAGGCACAGGTGCCGACTGCGGACTCACAGGTCAGGACCGAGCGGGTCTTGACCTCCTCGACGCCGTTGGCGACGAGGGCGTCGATCAGGACGTCGCCCAGGTCGACATTGGCCGGCGCGATGACCTTGCCGTCGATGACGACGTCCTCGGCCAGCATGCGGGCGTACACGGACGTCTCGACGTCGTCCGTCTTGCGGAGCACGCCGTCCTCGCCCTTGACCGCGATCTTCAGCTTCAGACCGCGCTCGGTGCCACAGTCCTCCTCGCGGATGATCACGTCCTGCGAGACGTCCACCAGACGACGGGTCAGGTAACCCGAGTCGGCGGTACGCAGGGCGGTGTCCGCGAGACCCTTACGGGCACCGTGGGTGGAGATGAAGTACTCCAGCACGGAGAGACCCTCACGGAACGACGCCTTGATGGGCCGCGGGATGGTCTCGTTCTTCGCGTTCGACACCAGACCACGCATACCGGCGATCTGCCGCATCTGCATCATGTTTCCTCGGGCACCCGAGTCAACCATCATGAAGATGGGGTTCGTCTTGGGGAAGTTCGCGTTCATCGCCTCGGCAACCTCGTTGGTCGCCTTGGTCCAGATCGCGATGAGCTCCTGCGTGCGCTCGTCCTTGGTGATCAGACCGCGCTCGTACTGCTTCTGGACCTTCTCGTCCTGAGCCTCGTAGCCCGCGACGATGGCCTTCTTGGCCTCGGGCACGACGACGTCGGAGATGGCCACGGTGACGCCCGAACGGGTCGCCCAGTGGAAGCCGGCCGCCTTCAGGTTGTCGAGCGTCGCCGCCACGATCACCTTGGGGTAGCGCTCCGCCAGGTCGTTGACGATCTCGGAGAGCTGCTTCTTGCCCACCGAGTAGTCGACGAACGGGTAGTCCTCGGGCAGCAGCTCGTTGAAGAGCGCGCGGCCCAGAGTCGTACGCAGCCGGAAGCTGTCGCCCTGCTGGAACTCCGGCTCGCCCTCCTCGGCGACCGGCGGCACCCAGCCACGCGGCGGGATGGTGCCCACCGGGAAGCGGATGTCGACCTTCGCCTGCAGCGAGAGCTCGCGGTTGTCGAAGGCCATGATGGCCTCGGCGGTGGAGCCGAAGGACCGGCCTTCGCCCTTGACCTCGCGCTCCTCCTCGTCCGTGGTGAGGAAGAAGAGGCCGAGCACCATGTCCTGGGTGGGCATGGTGACCGGACGGCCGTCGGCCGGCTTGAGGATGTTGTTCGAGGACAGCATCAGGATGCGGGCCTCGGCCTGCGCCTCCGCGGAGAGCGGCAGGTGGACGGCCATCTGGTCACCGTCGAAGTCCGCGTTGAACGCGGTGCAGACGAGCGGGTGGATCTGGATGGCCTTGCCCTCGACCAGCTGCGGCTCGAAGGCCTGGATGCCGAGGCGGTGCAGCGTCGGTGCACGGTTCAGCAGCACCGGGTGCTCGGCGATGACCTCTTCGAGCACGTCGTACACGACCGTGCGGCCACGCTCGACCATGCGCTTCGCCGACTTGATGTTCTGCGCGTGGTTCAGGTCGACCAGGCGCTTCATCACGAACGGCTTGAAGAGCTCCAGCGCCATGGCCTTCGGCAGACCGCACTGGTGCAGCTTGAGCTGCGGGCCGACGACGATGACGGAACGGGCCGAGTAGTCGACTCGCTTGCCGAGCAGGTTCTGACGGAAACGACCCTGCTTGCCCTTGAGCATGTCGCTCAGGGACTTCAGCGGGCGGTTACCGGGACCGGTCACCGGGCGACCACGGCGGCCGTTGTCGAACAGCGCGTCGACGGCCTCCTGCAGCATCCGCTTCTCGTTGTTCACGATGATCTCGGGCGCACCGAGGTCAAGGAGACGCTTGAGGCGGTTGTTGCGGTTGATGACACGGCGGTACAGGTCGTTCAGGTCGGAGGTCGCGAAGCGGCCACCGTCCAGCTGCACCATCGGACGCAGGTCCGGCGGGATCACCGGGACGCAGTCCAGCACCATGCCCTTGGGGCTGTTGCTGGTCTGCAGGAACGCGGAGACGACCTTGAGGCGCTTGAGCGCACGGGTCTTCTTCTGGCCCTTGCCGGTGCGGATGATCTCGCGGAGACGCTCGGCCTCCTCCTCGAGGTCGAAGGACTCCAGGCGCTTCTGCAGCGCCGCGGCACCCATCGAGCCGTCGAAGTACGTGCCGAAGCGGTCACGCAGCTCGCGGTAGAGGAGCTCGTCGCCCTCGAGGTCCTGGACCTTGAGGTTCTTGAAGCGGTTCCACACCTCGTCGAGACGGTCGATCTCGCGCTGCGCACGGTCGCGCAGCTGCTTCATCTCACGCTCGGCACCTTCGCGCACCTTGCGGCGCACGTCGGCCTTGGCACCCTCGGCCTCGAGCTCGGCCAGGTCGGTCTCGAGCTTCTTGGCGCGGGCCTCGAGGTCGGCGTCGCGGCGGTTCTCGATCTGCTGGCGCTCCACGGAGACGTGGGCCTCCAGCGACGGCAGGTCGCGCGTGCGGCGCTCCTCGTCCACGAACGTGATCATGTACGCGGCGAAGTAGATGACCTTCTCGAGGTCCTTCGGCGCCAGGTCCAGCAGGTAGCCCAGGCGGGACGGGACGCCCTTGAAGTACCAGATGTGCGTGACGGGAGCGGCCAGTTCGATGTGGCCCATCCGCTCACGGCGCACCTTGGCGCGAGTTACCTCGACGCCACAGCGCTCACAGATGATGCCCTTGAAGCGGACACGCTTGTACTTGCCGCAGTAGCACTCCCAGTCCCGGGTCGGACCGAAGATCTTCTCGCAGAAGAGTCCGTCCTTCTCGGGCTTGAGCGTGCGGTAGTTGATGGTCTCCGGCTTCTTCACTTCGCCGTGCGACCAGGTCCGGATGTCGTCCGCGGTGGCAAGGCCGATCCGCAGCTCGTCGAAGAAGTTGACGTCGAGCACTGTGCGTCAATCCCTCTTTCGGGGTCGAGTCTCAATCATGGTCTGAACGGGCCCGGGGATCACCGGGGAGCCTTTACGGCTCCCCGGCCAACCCGTCAGACCTCTTCGACGCTGCTCGGCTCTCGCCGGGACAGGTCGATACCGAGCTCCTCCGCGGCGCGGAAGACGTCCTCGTCCGTGTCGCGCATTTCGATGGACATACCGTCCGAGGACAGCACCTCCACGTTGAGGCAGAGCGACTGCATTTCCTTGATGAGCACCTTGAAGGACTCAGGAATGCCGGGCTCGGGGATGTTCTCGCCCTTGACGATGGCCTCGTAGACCTTCACGCGGCCGGTGACGTCGTCGGACTTGATGGTCAGCAGTTCCTGGAGGGCGTACGCGGCGCCGTATGCCTCGAGCGCCCACACCTCCATCTCACCGAAGCGCTGGCCACCGAACTGAGCCTTACCACCCAGCGGCTGCTGGGTGATCATGGAGTACGGGCCGGTCGAACGCGCGTGGAGCTTGTCGTCGACCAGGTGGTGCAGCTTGAGGATGTACATGTACCCGATCGAAATCGGGTCCGGGAACGGCTCACCGGAGCGGCCGTCGAACAGCCGCGCCTTGCCGGACGGGAGGACCAGACGGTCGCCGTCGCGGTTCGGAACGGTGTGCTCGAAGAGGCCGGCGAGCTCGTCCTCACGGGCACCGTCGAACACCGGGGTGGCGACGTTGGTGCCGGGCTGGACGTCGTCGGCGCCGATGACCTGCAGACGCTGCGCCCACTCCTCGCCGAGACCGGAGACGTCCCAGCCGCGGCTGGCGAGCCAGCCGAGGTGGATCTCCAGGACCTGTCCCGGGTTCATTCGGGACGGGACACCCAGCGGGTTGAGGATGATGTCGACCGGGGTGCCGTCCTCCAGGAACGGCATGTCCTCGATCGGCAGGATCTTCGAGATGACGCCCTTGTTGCCGTGACGGCCGGCGAGCTTGTCACCGTCGGTGATCTTGCGCTTCTGCGCGACGTAGACGCGGACCAGCTGGTTCACGCCCGGCGGCAGCTCGTCGCCCTCTTCGCGGTCGAAGACGCGGACGCCGATGACCTTGCCGGTCTCGCCGTGCGGGACCTTCAGCGAGGTGTCACGGACCTCACGGGCCTTCTCACCGAAGATCGCACGGAGCAGGCGCTCCTCCGGGGTCAGCTCGGTCTCACCCTTGGGCGTGACCTTGCCGACCAGGATGTCACCGGCGACGACCTCGGCACCGATACGGATGATGCCTCGCTCGTCGAGATCGGCGAGGACCTCCTCGGAGACGTTCGGGATGTCCCGGGTGATCTCCTCGGGGCCGAGCTTGGTGTCACGGGCGTCGACCTCGTGCTCCTCGATGTGGATCGAGGAGAGGACGTCGTCCTGCACCAGACGCTGGCTGAGGATGATGGCGTCCTCGTAGTTGTGGCCCTCCCACGGCATGAATGCCACGAGAAGGTTCTTACCGAGCGCCATCTCGCCCTGCTCGGTGGCCGGACCGTCGGCGAGAACCTGGTTCTCGACGACCCGGTCACCCTCGTTGACGATGACCTTCTGGTTGACCGAGGTGCCCTGGTTGGAGCGGGAGAACTTCGCGACGCGGTACGTGGTGTACGTGCCGTCGTCGTTGGTGACGGTGACGTAGTCGGCCGAGACCTCCTGGACCACACCGTCCTTCTCCGCCTTGATGACGTCACCGGCGTCGACCGCACAGCGGTACTCCATGCCGGTGCCGACCAGCGGGGCCTCCGCCTTGATGAGCGGAACGGCCTGGCGCATCATGTTCGCGCCCATGAGGGCACGGTTGGCGTCGTCGTGCTCGAGGAACGGGATCATCGCGGTCGCGACCGACACCATCTGGCGCGGCGAGACGTCCATGTAGTCGACGTCGTCGCCGGGGATGTAGTCGATCTCGCCGCCGCGGCGGCGGACCAGGACGCGGGACTCCTCGAAGCGCATGTCCTCGGAGAGCGTCGCGTTGGCCTGCGCGATGACGAAGCGGTCCTCTTCGTCGGCGGTCAGGTAGTCGACCTCGTCGGTGACGACGCCTTCGACGACCTTGCGGTACGGGGTCTCGACGAAACCGAACGCGTTGACGCGGCCGTACGACGCGAGCGAACCGATCAGACCGATGTTCGGGCCTTCAGGGGTCTCGATCGGACACATGCGGCCGTAGTGCGACGGGTGAACGTCACGGACCTCGAAGCCGGCCCGCTCACGGGACAGACCACCCGGGCCCAGCGCCGACAGGCGGCGCTTGTGGGTCAGACCCGACAGCGGGTTGTTCTGGTCCATGAACTGGGACAGCTGGCTGGTGCCGAAGAACTCCTTGATGGAGGCGACGACCGGCCGGATGTTGATCAGGGTCTGCGGCGTGATCGCCTCGACGTCCTGGGTGGTCATGCGCTCACGCACGACGCGCTCCATACGAGCCAGACCCGTGCGGACCTGGTTCTGGATGAGCTCGCCGACGTTGCGCAGGCGACGGTTGCCGAAGTGGTCGATGTCGTCGGTCTCGACGACGATCGTGCGACCGCTCTCGCCGGCCGTCTCGACCTCGCCGGCGTGCAGCCGGACCAGGTACTTGATGGTGGCGATGATGTCCTTGCTGGTGAGGACACCGGCGTTCAGCGGCTCGTCCGCGCCGAGCTTCTTGTTCACCTTGTAGCGGCCGACCTTGGCGAGGTCGTAGCGCTTGGGGTTGAAGTAGAGGTTCTCGAGCAGCGTCTGAGCGGCCTCGCGCGTCGGCGGCTCGCCCGGACGGAGCTTGCGGTAGATGTCGAGCAGCGCGTCGTCCTGGCCCTGGGTGTGGTCCTTCTCCAGGGTGGCGCGCATCGACTCGTACTCGCCGAACTCCTCGAGGATCTGCTCGGTGGTCCAGCCGAGAGCCTTCAGGAGTACGGTCACGGACTGCTTGCGCTTGCGGTCGATGCGGACACCGACCATGTCGCGCTTGTCGACCTCCATCTCCAGCCAGGCACCCCGGGACGGGATGATCTTGGCGGAGAAGATGTCCTTGTCGGACGTCTTGTCGATGGAGGAGTCGAAGTAGACACCCGGCGAGCGGACCAGCTGCGAGACCACGACACGCTCGGTGCCGTTGATCACGAAGGTGCCCTTGTTGGTCATGAGCGGGAAGTCGCCCATGAAGACCGTCTGGGACTTGATCTCGCCGGTCTCGTTGTTGGTGAATTCGGCGGTGACGAACAGCGGAGCCGCGTACGTGAAGTCGCGCTCCTTGCACTCGTCGACAGAGTTCTTCGCGGGCTCGAAGCGGTGGTCGCGGAAGGTCAGCGACATCGACCCGGAGAAGTCCTCGATCGGCGAGATCTCCTCGAAGATCTCTTCCAGACCGGACTTGGTGGGGACGTCCTGTCCACTCTCAAGAGCCGACTCGACGCGAGCCTTCCAGGCGGCGTTGCCGAGCAGCCAGTCAAAGCTCTCGGTCTGCAGCGCCAGGAGGTTCGGAACCTCGAGGGGCTCCTTGATCTTTGCAAAGGAGATGCGCAGCGGGGCAGTGCTTGCGCCGGTGTTCGTATTGGCAGTCGAGGCGTTGCGCGAGGCGGCCAAGAGGGGGTCCTTCCGAGGGCTCGGACTCACTACGCGCGTACCGGTCCCCGCCGGGCACAGCGATGGAGATCCCAGGTCAGGGAAGCTTCAATCGTCGATGCTCAAGCGTGGGCATGCCCCTGGTGACGGGCAGGAGGCAGCTAACAGGCAGCGCAAAGGGTCAGTGTAGCCACTTGGCCCACTGATGTCCAGACCGGGTTTCCGGAGACCGGCAACAGAGCCAATCTCTCCCTCCGGGAGGGGTCTCCCCCTCGTTGTTGTTCAGCGCCAGGCGGTGAGCCAGGCCCTGGAAGCGCACTCCGATACTGCCCTCTTCGTCAACGATCCATGCCTCGGATCCTGGATCGGTGTGACGACGCGTCCTGAGAATTGCGCGCTGCGTGCGGTTCGTCAAGGCCCCCCACGACATCGAAGATCACCCTACTCGTCGGGACGGGAAGAGCAAGGCAGGCGTTCGGGAACGCCGAAGGGCGACCACCCGTACGGGTGGTCGCCCTTCAGGAACGAGTCAGGAGACCCGTTACAAGGTCACTTGACCTCGACGGACGCGCCAGCGGCCTTGAGGGACTCGGCAGCCTTCTCGGCGGCCTCCTTGGCGACCTTCTCGAGGACCGGCTTCGGGGCGCCGTCGACGAGGTCCTTGGCCTCCTTCAGACCCAGGGAGGTCAGCTCACGCACGACCTTGATGACCTGGATCTTCTTGTCGCCGGCGCCGGTGAGGACGACGTCGAACTCGTCCTGCTCCTCAGCAACCTCGGCCGGGGCGGCAGCGCCACCACCGGCGGCAACGGCGACGGGGGCCGCAGCGGTGACGTCGAACTTCTCCTCGAACGCCTTCACGAACTCGGAGAGCTCGATGAGGGTCAGGGTCTCGAACTGCGCGAGCAGCTCGTCCTGGGACAGCTTCGCCATGATTGGCGTCCTTCCACTAATTCGGCAGGTGCCGGATGTACATGTCGGCGGGCGTACAGGCCCGCTGCGACCCACGTCTCAGGTGATGACGCAGGTCAATGCGCGAGCCGAATTACTCGGCACCGCCCTGCTCGGCCTTCTTGGCGCGAAGCGCTTCCGCGGTGCGGACGAACTTCGACGGGAGCGCCTGGAAGAGCGCGGCAGTCTGGGACTGCTTGGCCTTCATGGCGCCCGCCAGCTTGGCGAGCAGAACCTCGCGGGACTCGAGGTCCGCAAGCTTCTTGATCTCATCAGCGGTAAGCGCCTTACCGTCAAGGACACCGCCCTTGATGATGAGGTTGGGGTTCTCCTTGGCGAAGTCACGAAGACCCTTCGCCGACTCCACCGGGTCACCGGTGACGAAGGCAACCGCCGTCGGACCCGTGAACAGGTCGTCGAGCGCGTTGATCCCGGCCTCGTTGGCCGCAATCTTGGTCAGCGTGTTCTTCACCACGGCGTACTGGGCGTTCTCACCGAGAGAGCGGCGCAGCTGCTTGAGCTGCGCGACGGTGAGACCCCGGTACTCGGTCAGCACGGCGGCGTTCGAGCTGCGGAACTGGTCCGTCAGCTCGGCTACCGCGGCAGCCTTGTCGGGCCTTGCCATAAAGCGTCGGCCTCCTTCCGGGTGATGAGGACCGCTCAGAAGGGACCGGGCAAAACGAAACGCCCCGGGCACAGGTGCACGGGGCGTGAGCTCAACCGAATGGAATCCGGGAGCACTATCCACAGTCACCTGCGCAGGACGTCCGCATTTAACGGATCCTTCGGCCACCGCACTCCCTTTCGAGAGCACAGCAACGACCAGCGGTCTTTGGCTTCTGGGGAAGAGTACGCGAATCGATCGCCGTCAAGCAAATCGGGCTATCGGGTCAGGTTCCGTCGGAGGCGTTCTTCATCATCGCGGCCAGATCCATGGTCTCGGAGGCCGGCGGAGCCTTGACGGTGACCGGCTTGTTGAGGTCCAGGAACTTGATCGTCAGGTCGAGCGGGCCCTTGTCCGACGTACCCCGCGTACGGAACTGCTTGGTGTGGTCGTTCTCGTCGACCCACATGTCCAGCGTGAGCGCGTCGACGCCCATGCTCTCGTACTGCTTCAGACCCTTCTCGCGCCGCTCCTTGGTGGCCGCGTCCTCGCCCTTCAGGCCCGCGCGCATGTCGGCGATGGTGACGGTGCCCGCGTAGTGCGTGGTCCGTACGCCGTCGACCGTCTCCTCGCCGACCTCCTTGAGGTCCTTGGCGGCGGTCAGCGAAGCGGACTCCTGGGCGGGATTCCGGTCCGCCTGGCTGGAGAGCCCGGCCATCGGGTCGGCGCCGCCTCCCTTGCCGAGCGCCGCCAGGTCGAACTTGAGCCAGCTCTTACCGTCCATCCCGGCGGCCGCTTCCTTGCCGCCGTTCATGTACATGGCGCCGTCGACGAGGCGGATCTCCACCTCACCGGTCTCCGCCGCGGTCCCGCCGCGCATCTTCATCTGTATCGCGGGCGGCTTCATGCTCATCGAGGCCTTGGCCGCGACGTTGCCGCCGCCGGGGACCTTGCCGCTCATCGTGTACGTCAGCGAGGTGAGCTTCTCGTTCTCCTCGGCCGCCCGCTTCACGGCCGCGGCGGTGGCGGGCGTCACCTTGAACGGCTTCTGCCCCGCCTTGCTGTCGGGCGCCGGGTCGCTCCCGGACGTGCAGGCGGCCGTGCCGCACAGCAGAGCGCCGACGAGAGCGGCGTCGGCCGCCTTCCGGTACATCACACGCATGTTCCCCCCACGGGTATTCGCTTGGGTCTGGCCACGACTTTGGGTGACCTTACCGGCCGCCTCGGACAGCGCCACACCCATAAACCGGCCCCCGCACCTCGGAGGAGGTGCGGGGGCCGGTTTCAGCACGCGTGACCCGCGGCTGCCGTCAGGATCAGACGGCGGCCGGGTCCTCCTCGACGAGGAGGTTGCGGGTGCGGTTGGAGTCCAGCGGGATGCCGGGGCCCATCGTGGTGGTCAGGGTCGCCTTCTTGATGTAGCGGCCCTTCGCGGCGGACGGCTTGAGACGAAGGATCTCGTCCAGCGCCGCGGCGTAGTTCTCGACCAGCTTCGTCTCGTCGAAGGAGACCTTGCCGATGATGAAGTGCAGGTTCGAGTGCTTGTCGACGCGGAACTCGATCTTGCCGCCCTTGATGTCCGTGACAGCCTTCGCCACGTCCGGGGTGACCGTGCCGGTCTTCGGGTTCGGCATCAGACCACGCGGACCGAGCACGCGGCCGAGGCGGCCGACCTTGCCCATGAGGTCCGGGGTGGCGACGACGGCGTCGAAGTCCAGACGGCCCTTCGCAACCTCGTCGATCAGTTCGTCGGAGCCGACGATGTCGGCGCCGGCGGCTTCCGCGGCCGCAGCACGGTCACCGGTCGCGAAGACCAGGACCCGGGCGGTCTTACCGGTGCCGTGCGGAAGGTTCACGGTGCCACGGACCATCTGGTCGGCCTTGCGCGGGTCGACACCCAGACGCATGGCGACCTCGACGGTGCCGTCGAACTTGATCACGGAGGTGTCCTTGGCGAGACGGACGGCCTCGAGCGGGGCGTACAGCTTCTCCCGGTCGATCTTGGCGTCCGCAGCGCGGAGATTCTTGCTGCGCTTCACTTCTGCTCCTGATGTGGTTGAGCGTGGAGTCGTGGTGCGGACCAGCGCTTGGTCCTACCACTGAGGTCAGACGGGGGGCTGAATCAGCCTTCGACCGTGATGCCCATGGAACGGGCGGTGCCGGCGATGATCTTCGACGCGGCGTCGAGGTCGTTGGCGTTCAGGTCGGGCAGCTTGACCGTGGCGATCTCGCGGACCTGGGCGCCGGTGAGCTTGGCAACCTTGGTCTTGTGCGGCTCGCCCGAGCCCTTGTCCACACCCGCGGCCTTGAGGATCAGCTTGGCGGCCGGCGGAGTCTTGGTGATGAAGGTGAAGGAGCGGTCCTCGTAGACCGTGATCTCCACCGGCACGACCATGCCACGCTGCGACTCGGTCGCGGCGTTGTAGGCCTTGCAGAACTCCATGATGTTGACGCCGTGCTGACCGAGCGCGGGGCCTACCGGCGGAGCCGGGTTGGCCGCGCCGGCCTGGATCTGGAGCTTGATAAGCCCCGTGACCTTCTTCTTCTTGGGAGGCATTGCTCTCTCCGGGTCCTAGTGAGAGTTTCCAGCCAGCCACCCGATCATCCGGATGGAGGCATACCGCACCACGATAACGGGTATCGGCGCGGGGCTAAAAACCGAGCAGGTCAGACCATCTGCCGCTAGCGGGGTAACCCCGGCGAGAAGCGTGGTCTGACCTGGTCGGAAGTGCGTTTCGAGAAGCTCCCTGACAGGCGTCAGTTCTTCTGGATCTGGTCGAAGCTGAGCTCGACCGGGGTCTCGCGGCCGAAGATCTCGACGAGGCCCTTGACCTTCTTCGAGTCGGCGTTGATCTCGTTGATGGTCGCCTGCAGCGTCGCGAACGGGCCGTCGGTGACGGTGACCGAGTCGCCGACCTCGAAATCCAGCACCTGGACCTCGACCTTGCGGGAGGGCGCCGGCAGTCCGGCCTCCTCGGCGGCGGCCTTGGCGGCCTTCTCCTCGGCCTCCGGAGCGAGCATCTTGACGATCTCGTCCAGGGTCAGCGGGTACGGGTCGTACGCGTTGCCCACGAAGCCGGTGACGCCGGGGGTGTTGCGGACGACGCCCCAGGACTCGTTGGTCAGGTCCATACGGACCAGGACGTAGCCGGGAAGCTTGTTCTGGCGGACGTTCTTGCGCTCGCCGTTCTTGATCTGGACGATCTCTTCCTCGGGCACTTCCGCCTGGTAGATGAACTCCTCGACGTTCAGCGAGACGGCGCGCTGTTCCAGGTTGGCCTTCACGCGCTTCTCGTAGCCCGCGTAGGTGTGAATGACGTACCACTCACCCGGGAGCAGGCGGAGTTCCTGGCGGAGGGCCTCGACGGGGTCGACGGGCTCGGCAGGCTCCGACTCGGCGGCCTCTTCCGCCTCGTCGGCGGCAGCCGTCGCATCCGCGTCGGCGGCCTCATCTACCTCTTCAGCCGCATCGGTGTCGGCAGCCTCTTCAGCCTGGTCGGCATCGGCTGCCTCATCGGCGTCGGCGGCCTCGTCTGCCGACTCCGTGTGCAGGGCCGCCTCCTCCGCCGGCTCACCCGCAGCGGCGTCGGCAGCCTCGGCCTGGTCGGGACCGTCGGCGTCCGCCGCCTCGAGGATGTCGAGCTCGTCCTCGACGGACTCGACCGACTCGGAGGCGTCGTTCAGGTTCGGGTCAGACACGTGGCTGCTTCTTCCTGGCTACATATGGGTGGAACATGCGAAAGGGGCGGCAGACCTATCAAGGCGCCGCCTTCCGCGGATCAGCCGAAGACGTACTTGATGGCTTCCTGGAATCCATAGTCAATCACGGTCACGAGGCCGATCATGATGACAACGAAGACAATCACCACGGTGGTGTACGTCGTCAGCTGGCTGCGCGTGGGCCAGACAACCTTGCGGAGCTCCGCGACGATCTGGCGGTAGAAGAGCGCGAGACGGCCCAGAGGGCCCTTCTTGCCGCGCTTTCCGCCCTTCCGAGCCTTCTTCTTCGACTCGGGTGTCTCGTCCTCGGCGTCAGGCATGTCGATGGAGCCAAGGGCGTCCGTCACGTCTCTCACCTGAATCCGGGTCGTGGCCGTGCCGCGCCCGGTTGAGCCGCACGGCGGTGCATTGAAGTACTTACATGCGCGCACACATCCTGGCGAAGGTGTGTGTAGCAGGGCCGGAGGGACTTGAACCCCCAACCGCTGGTTTTGGAGACCAGTGCTCTACCAATTGAGCTACGACCCTTTGTGGTTCCCCAACCTACCGCATTCGCCCGAGTGCACGGAGTGCATGAAATGCCCCTGAGCGACGGCGGCCGGTGAGGGCCAACGACAGGTGAGTGTACGTGCTTCGGGACGCGGCGTCGAACAGACAACTCTTGTCCGGTCCCTGAAACCAGTGTGCCGGGCCGCTGCGGGGTCTGGGACGATTGGCCGCATGACCTCTGCAACTCCTCCCACCGAGCGCCGGGTCTCCGCCCGTATCGGCGCGATCTCCGAGTCCGCGACCCTCGCAGTGGACGCCAAGGCCAAGGCCCTCAAGGCCGCCGGGCGCCCCGTGATCGGCTTCGGCGCAGGCGAGCCCGACTTCCCGACCCCCGGCTACATCGTCGAGGCCGCGATCGAGGCCTGCCGCAACCCGAAGTACCACCGCTACACGCCGGCCGGCGGGCTCCCCGAGCTCAAGGCCGCCATCGCCGCGAAGACGCTGCGCGACTCCGGTTACGAGGTCGACGCCGCGCAGGTGCTCGTGACCAACGGTGGAAAGCAGGCGATCTACGAGGCCTTCGCCGCGATTCTCGACCCGGGCGACGAGGTCATCGTCCCGGCTCCGTACTGGACCACGTACCCCGAGTCGATCCGCCTCGCGGGCGGCGTGCCGGTCGACGTGGTCGCCGACGAGACCACGGGTTACCGGGTCTCCGTCGAGCAGTTGGAGGCGGCGCGTACGGACCGCACGAAGGTCGTCCTGTTCGTCTCCCCGTCGAACCCGACCGGCGCCGTCTACAGCGAGGCCGACGCCCTGGCGATCGGCCGCTGGGCCGCCGAGCACGGGCTGTGGGTGCTGACGGACGAGATCTACGAGCACCTGGTCTACGGCGACGCGAAGTTCACCTCGCTGCCCGCCCTCGTTCCCGAGCTGCGGGACAAGTGCATCGTCGTCAACGGTGTCGCCAAGACCTACGCCATGACGGGCTGGCGCGTGGGGTGGATCGTCGGCCCGAAGGACGTCGTCAAGGCCGCGACCAACCTGCAGTCGCACGCCACCTCGAACGTCTCGAACGTCGCGCAGATCGCGGCACTGGCCGCCGTCTCCGGCAACCTGGACGCGGTCGCCGAGATGCGGTCCGCCTTCGACCGGCGCCGCCAGACGATCGTGCGGATGCTGAACGAGATCGAAGGCGTGATCTGCCCCACCCCCGAGGGCGCCTTCTACGCGTACCCCTCGGTCAAGGCGCTGCTCGGCAAGGAGATCCGCGGCAAGCGCCCGCAGACCTCGGTCGAGCTGGCCGCGCTGATCCTGGACGAGGTCGAGGTGGCGGTCGTGCCGGGCGAGGCCTTCGGCACGCCGGGCTACCTGCGGCTTTCGTACGCGCTGGGCGACGAGGACCTGGTCGAGGGCGTCTCGCGGATCCAGAAGCTGCTGGCCGAGGCCCGCGACTGAGCCGTGCGTCGCGTGACGGGCTCCCGGCTTCGGCCGGGGGCCCGTTCGTTTGTTCGGGCAAGGGCTCAATGGTGGAAAGCCGCTTCCGGGATGCCGGGGTGTACGGCAGGATCCTCGAATGGAGCACGTTTTCCGTGACGTACGGCTGTTGCCGAAGGCCCACCTGCACCTGCACTTCACCGGGTCGATGCGGCCCACGACCCTGCTCGAGCTCGCCGACAAGTACGGCGTACACCTTCCCGACGCGCTGACCGGCGGCGAACCGCCGAAGCTGCGGGCCACCGACGAGCGGGGCTGGTTCCGCTTCCAGCGGCTCTACGACATCGCCCGGTCCTGCCTGCGCTCCCCCGACGACATCCGCCGGCTGGTGCGCGAGGCCGCCGAGGAGGACGTCCGGGACGGCGCCGGCTGGCTGGAGATCCAGGTCGACCCCACGTCGTACGCGCCGATGCTCGGCGGCCTGATCCCCGCGCTGGAGGTCATCCTGGACGCGGTGGATTCCGCTTCGCGGGAGACCGGGCTCGGTATGCGGGTGGTGGTCGCGGCGAACCGGATGAAGCACCCGCTGGACGCGCGGACGCTGGCCCGGCTGGCCGTGCGGTACGCGGACCGCGGCATCGTCGGCTTCGGCCTCTCCAACGACGAACGCCGGGGCATGGCGAGAGACTTCGACCGGGCCTTCGCGATCGCGCGGGAGGGCGGGCTGCTCGCCGCGCCGCACGGCGGCGAGCTGACCGGGCCCTCGTCGGTACGGGACTGCCTGGACGACCTGTACGCCTCGCGCATCGGCCACGGGGTGCGGGCGGCCGAGGATCCGCGGCTGCTGCGCAAGCTCGCGGAGCGTGGGGTGACCTGTGAGGTGTGCCCCGCCTCGAATGTGGCGCTGGGTGTGTACGAGAAGCCCGAGGACGTGCCGCTGCGCACCCTGTTCGACGCGGGGGTGCCGATGGCGCTCGGCGCGGACGACCCGTTGCTGTTCGGTTCACGGCTGGCCGCGCAGTACGAGCTGGCCAGGCGGCACCACGGCTTCACCGACCCGGAACTGGCCGAACTGGCCAGGCAGTCGGTGCGGGGCTCGGCGGCGCCGGAGGACGTGAAGGCCAAGCTGCTGGCCGGCGTCGACGAGTGGCTGGCTTAGGGCGGGACGGTCAGGGCGCGCCGGCTCCGGGCGTGCCGGCTCAGGGCGTACTGCCTTGGGACGGCGCGCTGCCTGCGGGCGTGTCTTCCGGGCGAATTCCGCGCAGGACCGTACGGGCCAGGGCCGGGGCGAAATCGTCCAGGGGGCGGACCGGCTCGCTGTCCGGGAAGGCGTGCAGGAACGCACGCTGCATGCAGGCGCCCATCAGCAGGGCCGCTGCCGCCTCGGTGTCGGTGTCCGGTGCGATCCGGCCCGCCTCGCGCTCCACGCGCAGGTACGCGGAGACCGCGTCGATCGGCTTGTGCGGACCACTGCCGAGGGCGTGTACGCCCTCGGCGTGCCGGCGCAGGAGCGTGGGCTCGGCGAAGAGCGAGGCACCGATGGAGAAGCTGGACTCGTAGAAGCGCGCGGCCTGCCGGACGATCGCGACGAGGTTCTCCTCCACGCTGTGGCCGGTGAGGTCCTCGGTGAGCTCGGCGAGCAGCGGGCCCAGCCGGGGAAGCCGTTCCTCGAGGACATGGAGGAAAAGGTCCTCCTTGTTCGCGAAGTACTTGTAGAGGGCCGCCTCCGAACAGCCCGCTTCACGGGCGATCTCCTTGGTGGTCGCCCTGGCCAGGCCGATGGTGCGCATGAGCTGGTCGGCCGCGTCGAGGATGCGGGCCCGTGCGGGTTTCACGTGTGTGCTCCAGCCATGCTTGACGACGCGGTGAGTGAGTACTCACCCTAGAGGTGAGTGAATACTTACCAACTTTGGAGTCACGCAATGAACCTCACGGTTTTCGGAGCCACCGGTGGCGTCGGGCACGAGATCGTCCGGCAGGCGCTGGCCTCGGGTCACCAGGTGACCGCGGTGGTCCGCGACCCCGCTCGCTTGACTGTTAGGGACCCCGCGCTGCGGGTCGTCGCCGCCGGCCTGGACGATCCGGAGGCTCTTCGGCCGGCCGTGGCCGGGCGGGACGCGGTGCTGTCCGGGGTGGGCGCGCGGGGCATCAAGCACGCCGGTGTCGCCACCACCTGCACACGGACGATCCTGCGGGCGCTGGAGGCGGAGGGCGTACGCCGCTTTCTGGCGGTGAGTGCGGCCCCCATCGGCCCGGTGCCGGCCGACGAGACGTTTCTGCTTCGCCGGGTCGTGACACCACTGGTCTCGCGCGTCTATCGCGACGTGTACGTGGATCTGGCGGCGATGGAGGACGAGATCCGTCGCAGCACGACGGAGTGGACGGTCGTACGGCCGCCCAAGCTGACCCGCAAGCCCGTGACCGGCAGGTACCGGACCGCGCTCGGCGCCAATCTGCGTGGCGGCAACATGATCGGCCGGGCCGATGTGGCGCACGCGATGCTGAAGATGATGCAGGACCCGGCGACCGTGAAGCAGGCTGTCGGCGTCGCGTACTAGGGGCGCCTTTTGCCCTACAGCTGCACGCCCACTGTCACCGGCTCGTTCACCAGGGTGACGCCGAACGCCTCGCGCACGCCCGTCACGACCTCCCGGGCCAGGGCGAGGAGGTCCTCCGTGGTCGCTTCGCCGCGATTGGTGAGGGCCAGCGTGTGCTTGGTCGAGATGCGGGCCGGGCCGGTGCCGTACCCCTTGGTGAAGCCGGCCTTGTCGATCAGCCAGGCCGCGGACGTCTTGGTGAGCCCATCCCCCGCCGGGAACGCGGGCGGGGTGGTGTCCCTGCCGAGGCGCTCATGCGTCCGGACCAGGAAGGAGGCGTACTCCTCGGCCGTCAGGATCGGATTGGTGAAGAAGGAGCCCGCAGACCAGGTGTCGTGGTCCTCCGGGTCCAGCACCATGCCCTTGCCGGCCCGCAGTCGCAGCACCGTGGCCTGGGCGGTGGCCGCGGGGACCCGTTCGCCCGCCTCGACGCCCAGCGCACGGGCCGTCTCCGGGTACTTCAGGGGCGCCGAGAGGCCGCCCGCGTCCTCGAGCAGGAAGCGGACGCGCAGCACGACATAGCGCTCCGGGTCCTGCTTGAAGCGGCTGTTGCGGTACGAGAAGTCGCACTCGGCGTTGGCGAGGGTGACCGTCTCGCCGGCGTGGCGGTCGTACGCGACCACCTCGGTGATGGTGCTGGAGACTTCCTGCCCGTACGCACCGACGTTCTGGATCGGGGTGGCGCCGGCCGATCCCGGGATGCCGGCCAGGCACTCGATGCCCGCGAGGCCCGCCTCGACGGTCCGGGCGACAGCGTCGGTCCAGACCTCGCCGGCGGCCAGTTCCAGCCGCGTGCCGTCGAGCGCGAAGCCGGTGGTGGCGATGCGCAGGGCGGTGCCCTCGAATCCCTTGTCGCCGATCACCAGGTTGCTTCCGCCGCCGATGACCAGCAGCGGGGTGCCGCTCGCGTCCGCCTCGCGGACGGCCGCGATCACCTCGGCGTCGGTCGTCGCGGTGATCAGCCGGGTGGCGGGGCCGCCCAGGCGGAAGGTGGTCAGCGGGGCGAGGGGGGCGTCGTGGAGTTCCTGCACGGGGACAAGAGTACGGTCCGCGGCTCCGCCGCTCGGGCGGGGCCACGGACGGTGCGTACTGCTCACCGGGTCGGACCCTGACCGGCTCCGACCTCGCGCAGGGCGTTGTTGGCTCCGGAAGCGATGCCCTGCTCGCCCGGCGGGACGCTGGACATGACCAGGCGGGCCGCCGGCGCGAAGTACGGCGCCATGCCGATGCCGCTGAGGACGAGAGCGGGCAGCTGGGCCGCGTACGAGACGCCGGGCTCGAGGACCAGGGCGAACAGCGCGAGACCGACGGCCTGCAGAGCGAGGCCCGCCACGACGACCGGACGGCCGCCGATCCTGTCGGAGAGGTAGCCGGCGACGGGCGCGACGATCAACGGCATACCGGTCCACGGGAGCATGCGCAGACCCGCTTCGGTGGGGGAGTGGCCGGCAACGCCCTGGAGGAACTGGGCGAGCAGGAAGATCGACCCGAACATGCCGAGGAACATGAGCAGGCTCGCGACATTGATCCCGAAGAAGGCGCGACTGCGGAAGGGACGCATCGGGAGCATCGGCTTCCCGCGGCTGAACCCGTGGCGGACGAAGGCTGCGACGAGCAGGCTGTGCTCGGTGAGGCTGCCGCCGATGAGCGGACCGCTGGCCACGGCGAGGCCGGTGACGGCAGAGCTTGTGTGCGTGAGGGCGCCCGTCCAGGACGGGCGCCCTCGGCGTTGTCCGCCCAGCCTGCCTCAGGCGAGCCGGACCACGGCGCGGGACATGCCCAGCACCTTCTGGCCGGCGCTGGTCGCGGTCAGGTCGACCCGTACCAGGCTGTCGTCCAGCTTGGCGGCGACCTTGGCGGTCACCTCGATCAGCGCACCCGTGTCGTCGTTCGGGACGACGACGGGCCTGGTGAAACGCACGCCGTACTCGACCACCGCGGCCGGGTCGCCCGCCCAGTCCGTGACCACGCGGATCGCCTCGGCCATGGTGAACATCCCGTGCGCGATGACGTCCGGGAGCCCGACCTCCTTGGCGAACTTCTCGTTCCAGTGGATCGGGTTGAAGTCACCGGAGGCGCCCGCGTACCGCACGAGCGTGGCGCGGCTCACCGGGAACGACTGGGCCGGCAGCTCGGTGCCCACCTCGACCGCTTCGTACGCGACCTTCGCTGTCATCGTTGTCACTCCCCCTCGGCGGCGCGCGAGACGAGCTTCGTCCAGGCGGTCACCACGTGTTCGCCCGACTCGTCGTGGACCTCGCCCCGGATGTCCAGGATGTCGTTGCCCGCGAGGGACTTGATCGCCTCGATGGTCGAGGTGACCGAGAGCCGGTCGCCCGCCCGGACCGGTCGCGTGTAAGCGAACTTCTGGTCACCGTGCACCACGCGGCTGTAGTCCAGCCCCAGTTGCGGGTCGGCGACGACCTGGCCCGCAGCCTTGAACGTGATGGCGAACACAAAGGTCGGCGGCGCGATCACATCGGGGTGGCCGAGCGCCTTGGCGGCCTCCGGATCGGTGTACGCCGGATTGGTGTCACCCACCGCTTCGGCGAACTCGCGGATCTTCTCCCGGCCGACCTCGTAAGGATCGGTGGGCGGGTAGGACCGCCCGACGAAGGACTGGTCGAGCGTCATGGCTCGGTACCTCCTGCTCTGGTATGTGCCGTATCGGCCGTACACGACAGCCGTACACGTACACAACGACGCGAGGCCGCCCCCGATGAAGGGGACGACCTCGTGCCTGTGCCTGTAGGGAAAACAGCGCCTGGTTCAGCGCGTTTCGCGGTGCGCGGTGTGCGAGTTGCAGCGCGGGCAGTGCTTCTTCATCTCAAGACGGTCCGGGTTGTTACGCCGGTTCTTCTTGGTGATGTAGTTCCGCTCCTTGCACTCCACGCAGGCCAGCGTGATCTTCGGGCGGACGTCGGTGGCAGCCACGTGAGTGCTCCTTGACGGATATGGACGGATGAACGCAAGAAAGAGTAGCCGATCGGGAGACCGACCCCACAATCGGCTACTGTGTGTAGCGGTGACCGGACTTGAACCGGTGACACAGCGATTATGAGCCGCTTGCTCTACCGACTGAGCTACACCGCTTTGATGTGATCCGTTCCCCGCCCGAAGGCGGGGAACCTCTCACACCAGAGCCCCAATACGGAATCGAACCGTAGACCTTCTCCTTACCATGGAGACGCTCTACCGACTGAGCTATTGGGGCGAGCGATGAAGACATTACACGGTCCGCCGCCGATCGCCCAAATCCTTATCCGGGCGCCTCTCCCGGCCGTTCACAGCCGCCTCGGCAGCCGCCGCGCACCACACCGGTACGACTATTGCGCTCCTCCGCCAAGGTGGCTGGCCAGCGCCCTAGGCTCGACTCACGCTGCGTGATCTTGCCTCCCTGCCCTCCCCCAGCCGCCGCTGGAGGTGCCCCCGTCCCGATCACCGCCCCAGTTCACCAGGAGCGCGATGCCCGACAGCCAGCCGCAGCCGCATCAGCCGCCCACGAACAGCGCCGACAGCACGGCGCTACTGCTCTGCGGCGCCCGGCTCACCGACGGCCGCACGGTGGACGTCCGCCTGAGCGGCGGCCGCATCGAGGCGGTCGGCACGTCCGGCAGCCTGGCCGGTCACGCCGCCCGGGTCGACCTGAGCGGCTACCTGCTTCTGCCGGCCCCCGCCGAGCCGCATGCCCACGGCGACACGGCGCTCAGCGCCGACGCCGACGGCCCTCTCTCGTACGGGATCGAGGACGTCCAGCGGCGCACCACCGAGGCCGCGCTGCTCCAGCTCGGGCACGGCGCCACCGCTCTGCGCTCGCACGTGCGCATCGGCGACGTGCAGGGGCTCGGACCCATGGAGGCCGTGCTCCAGGCCCGCCGGTCGCTGCGCGGGCTCACGGACCTCACAGCGGTCGCCGTACCCCGGCTGCTCACCGGGGCGGCCGGGGCCGACGGGCTCGCGATGCTGCGCGACGCGGTCAAGATGGGCGCCGCGGTGGTCGGCGGATGTCCCGATCTCGACCCCGATCCCACGGGCTACACGCAGACGGTTCTGGAGGTCGCCGCCGAGCAGGGCTGCCCCGTCGACCTGCACACGGACGGTGACGATCCGGCCCGGCTCGCACGCCTGGCGGCGATGGCCGGCGGATTGCGTCCCGGAGTCACGATCGGTCCTTGCGGTGGACTCTCCCGGCTCCCCCTGGACGTCGCCACCCGGGCCGCCGACCAACTCGCCGCCGCCGGTGTCACCGTCGTCTGCCTGCCACAGGGCGATTGCGGCGCCCTGGAGCGGCGCGGGCTGCGGACGGCCCCGGTCCGGCTGCTGCGGACCGCCGGGGTGAGGGTCGCCGCCGGCAGCGGGGCGCTCCGGGACGTCAGCAATCCGGTGGGCCGCGGGGACCCGCTGGAGGCCGCCTATCTGCTGGCCTCGCAGGGCGGGCTGCGGGCGCAGGAGGCGTACGAGTCCATCAGCACCGCGGCCCGGGATGCGCTGGGTCTGCCGGAGGTACGGGTGGAGGCGGGCTTCCCGGCCGAGCTCCTCGCGGTACGGGGTGACCGGCTCGCGGGGGTGCTTTCGCTGGCGTACAGCAGGATCGTGATCCACCGGGGCCGGGTGGTGGCACGGACCAGCGCGGTGCGCGAGTACTGCGACTCCGCCGCCGCGGTGGCGCTCGATCTGCCGCGACAGGGGCGCTCTGATCCGGAACCGTGATCCGGGGCGGTGGTCCGGGACCGTACGCCGCCCCCAATTCACCACCCTGAGCGGAGCGCTGGTTCACGGCGTACGGTCGTAGACATGCGCATCGTCATCGCCGGAGGACATGGTCAGATCGCGCTGCGGCTGGAGCGGTTGCTCGCCGCGCGCGGATACGAGGCCGCGGGCATCATCCGCAAGCGGGAGCAGGGAGACGACCTGCGGGAGGCCGGCGCCGAACCCGTGCTGTGCGACCTGGAGTCGGCATCGCTGGAACAGGTCGCGGCGGTACTCCAGGGCGCGGACGCAGCGGTGTTCGCGGCGGGCGCGGGGCCGGGCAGCGGCATCCAGCGCAAGTACACGGTGGACCGCGACGCGGCGAAGCTCTTCGCGGACGCTGCAGAGCGGGCGGGCGCACGGCGGTTCATCATCGTCTCGTCCATGGGCGCCGACCCCAACCACCCGGGCGACGAGGTGTTCGACGTGTACCTGCGGGCCAAGGGCGAAGCAGACGAGTACGTGAAGACCCGGCTGGGCCTGGAGTGGACGATCCTGCGGCCGGGGTTCCTGACGAATGACCCAGGCACCGGGCTGGTACGTCTGGAGGCGCGCACGGGCCGCGGCCAGATCCCACGCGACGACGTGGCCGCGGTCCTCGCGGAGCTGATCGAAACCCCCGCGACGGCCGGGCTGACGCTCGAAGCGATCTCCGGATCGAAGCCGATCCCCGTCGCGGTGAAGGACGTCGCGGGCAACTGAGTCCCGCCACCGTCGCGATGCCATGGCCGGCAGTCCGCTGCCTGCCTCGGCCGCGTCCATCAGGACTTGCTCTCGGAGTATCCCGAGACTGCGATTTGGCGGGTCGGCTTCGTTGGCAGGCTGCCCGGGACGGCGTCCGGGGCGGTGGCCGGGCGCGGCAGTCCGGCGCGGCAGTCCGGGCGACAATGACACCCTTTGGGCGTTCAATGGCATTATGCGCGCCGTGGACCGCGTGCGGTTCCACAAGGGCCGTAGGCTCGCCGCATCGGGTGTGGTCGTCCTGTTGGCCGGGGCGACGGCCCTGACTTCCGGTGTCACCGCGCCGAGCCCCTCACCTTCGCCGTCCGCACCGCAGGCGCCTCCGCCCGAGCCTCCGCCCCAGCTCACCGAGGCGGACGTGGATGCGGCCATCGGCAAGCTCGACGGGGTCGTCGACCGCGCGATGCGACGCACCGGCGTCCCCGGCGCAGCCGTGGGCGTCGTGTACCAGGACCGGGTGGCCTACCTGAAGGGCTTCGGCGAGCGAAGGATCGGCCAGTCCCCGAAAGTCGGTCCGGACACGGTGTTCCAGCTGGCGTCGCTCTCGAAACCGCTCGCTTCCACCGTCGTCGCCGGGGCCGTTGGGGACGAAGTCGTGAGCTGGGACGAGCCGGTGGCCGGGCATCTTCCCGGCTTCGCCCTCAAGGACCCCTGGGTGACGAGCCATGTGACCGTCGCGGATCTCTTCTCGCACCGCAGTGGCTTGCCGGACCACGCCGGTGACCTCTTGGAGGACCTCGGGTACGACCGCCCGTACATCCTGAGCCGCCTTCGGTACGAGCCTCTCACCCCGTTCCGTGCGAGCTACGCGTACACCAACTTCGGCCTCACGGCGGCCGCGGAAGCCGTCGCCCGCGCGAAGGGGGTCGGCTGGGAGAAGCTCAGCGAGGACATTCTGTACAGGCCGGCCGGTATGGAGTCGACCAGCTCCCGCTTCGCCGACTACGAGCAGGCCTCGGACAAGGCCGTCACCCATGTGCGGTCCAGCGACAGCAGTTGGCGGGCGGCCTTCGTACGGGATGCGGACGCACAAGCACCGGCGGGCGGTGTCAGCTCCACTGCCCGTGACATGACCCGGTGGCTGCGGCTGCAGCTGGCGGACGGAAAGGTCGGCGGGCGGCAGGTCATCGACGCCGAGAGCCTGGAACGCACTCACCTGCCCGAGATCGTGGCCCAGCCGCCGGCGGACCCGGCGGGACGTGCCGGCTTCTACGGCCTGGGCTGGAACGTCAGTTACGACGACCAGGGCAGACTCCGCCTCAGCCACTCCGGCGCGTTCGCGCTCGGCGCCAACACCAATGTGACGATGCTGCCCGGCGAAGAGCTGGGCATAGTCGTCCTCACCAACGGCGAGCCGGTCGGAATGGCCGACTCGGTGGCCCTCGACTTCTTCGACACCGCCCAGAACGGCAAGCCCAGTACCGACTGGCTGCCGCTGGTGGGCGGTATCTATGCGAAGGAGGAAGAGGCGGCCAAATCGCCCACGGACTACGCGGATCCGCCCGACGGCGCCGAACCCGCCCGCGCCG
The DNA here is from genome assembly GCF_040682335.1 of Streptomyces sp. NPDC051219. Lineage (NCBI taxonomy): Bacteria > Bacillati > Actinomycetota > Actinomycetes > Kitasatosporales > Streptomycetaceae > Streptomyces > Streptomyces sp. NPDC051219. The sequence continues at coordinate 29,645 of NZ_JBFBAS010000004.1, read as the reverse complement.
ACGGCGCGTACACCGGGACGTACGACAACGCCTACTACGGGAGGGTCGTGGTGACGACGCGTCAGGACGGTGGGCTCGCGCTGCAGCTCGGCCCCAAGGAGATGCGCTTCCCCCTGACGCACTACGACGGAGACACGTTCAGCTTCATGACCGCCGGGGAGAACGCGGTCGGACTCACCGGCGTCACCTTCACCGTCGGCGACAGGGACACGGCTGCCGTGATGCGCGTTGAATACCTCGATCAGAACGGCCTGGGGACGTTCATCCGGGGGGAATGATGCTCGCTTCGACGGCCGCCGGGCGGCCGTCGCAGAGCCGGCCCCCGACCTCTCCTCCGGACCGGCCGGACCTGTCAGAGCCGACGCCGACGCCCCGCGAGGGTCATACCGCCAACCCGGGGGTCGCGGCTTGACCCGTTCCCGGCCGTGTCGGCGCTCGCGCCTGGCGCCCCCGCCGTCCACGCATTCGCCTGCCGTCCCGCTGGTCCGCAGCCGACCAGTGATCTTTCTGTGAGGGACCCGCGAGAGACCGCCGTCGGCGCGGGGCGGACGCGAGGATCCTCGCGCGACCCGGCGCGCTGCGCGGGGATCCGTCCTGCGGGCCGGGCCCCATGCCTCTCTTTGACAGCTCACCGGGAGGGGAGGAGTGTAGAAATTGCCTGAATGTCCGATCAGCGATAGATGCTCGGAGGTGCATGAGAATGCGCCGAAGGATCATTGCCGCAATATCAGCAGGAGCCGCAGGGCTCGCACTTGGCGTGATGCCGGCGACCGGGGCGTTCGCCTCGAGCGAGAACAGGGACGATTTCCGTTGCTCCGACTGGGGGGGCTGGGACGATCGTCGCCATTGCGACTTCTTCGACCGTGACGGCAGGAACTTCAACGACGTGGTGATCATCCTTGTCGGCTGACGTAGTTCCGACTACTGCAGCCATCCGGCCCCCGGTCCACAGCCGCGGAATGGCGGGCCCGTGGCCCCGAGCCCACGGCGCGGCCTCCATGGGACTCCGGCAGAGAGCGCAAGCGGGCTAGACGGAACGAAACAGCACACCCCTGGCACGGCCAGCACGAGAACGGCCCTTGATCTGCGTTTCCGCAGATCAAGGGCCGTTTCTGCCGAATCCCAAACCCACGAGCGGGTGGGCGGCAGGCCGTTGGTGGTTGCGGAGAACCCGAGAACGCCGACCGAGGCGGCATTCGGCTCCCCACCCGGGACCGGCGATCCCCCGGCTCCGGCCGGTCGTTCGGTGCGGCACGGGTGGTGGCGACGCGGTAGGAGTCGGTGCCGGCCTCGATGACGCGTGACGACGTCCGGGCTGGGGTGAGGGGGTTCCGGCGGAACCAACCGACCGGGGCGGGCCACTCGGGCAAAGAGAACGGGGAGCACCGTTTCGGGGTATCCGCAGTCCCCCTTGGCGCCTTTCCGAGCTGAACGGACCCCTCGATTGACATGCACCCAAATGGCTGCCTATCGTTTTATGCAGCCGTGGGGTTGCGTATTGGAGGGCGGAAATGGATGAGGTCTTCAAGGCGCTGGCCGACTCCGGCCGACGCCGGCTGCTGGACAGCCTGAACGCCCGCAACGGGCAGACCCTCCGGGAGCTGTGCTCCGAGCTGGACATGGCCCGGCAGTCGGTCAGCAAGCACCTGGCTCTGCTCGAGGGCGCCAACCTGGTCACCACCGCGTGGCGAGGCCGGGAGAAGTTGCACTACCTCAACGCGGAGCCGATCAACGCCACCGCCGAACGCTGGATCAGCCGCTACGACCGTGGACGGGTTCACGCACTCGCCGACCTGAGACACGCACTGGAGAACGCACCCATGGACAGCAACGCGTTTGTCTACGTCACCTACATCAGGACCACGCCGGAAAAGCTCTGGCAGGGCCTGACCGACCCCGCCTTCACCCGCCGCTACTGGGGCCTGGAGTTCGCCACCGACTGGCAGACCGGGTCCGCCATGTCCTGGGAAGGGGAGGGCATGAAGACTTCCGACCCCGGACAGGTCATCCTCGAATCCAGCCCGTACCGGCGGCTCTCCTACACCTGGCACACCTTCACCCCCGAATGGGCCAAGGCCGCCGGAGTCGATGACGAAACCCTCGCCAAGATCGCCGTCGAGCCCCGGTCCAAGGTGACCTTCGACATCGAGCCCGCCGGCGAAACGGTCAAGCTCACCGTTGTCCACGACGGATTCGAGCCCGGCGGCACCGTCCGGACGATGATCCAGGAGGGCTGGCCCGCCCTCCTCTCCAGCCTCAAGACCCTGCTGGAGACCGGCGACACGCTGCCCGACCCCCAGAGCTGAACAGCGCCTCCAGCAAGCGCCGTCCCCGAGAGACGATGCGGGCGGGGTACCACCGCCTCCACGAAGGAGCAACCTGGTCTCCGTTCACATTGCCCACTGGTCCCGCAGTGAGGCTGCGGGGAGTGGGCGGCTCACAAGCCGACGGATCTACAGACTCCTGGCGAACGCGCACTCGCACCCCGTCTGACCTGCGGCAGAGTGGGCAGAGGACGCTGCTCGCAGGTCTGCCGTCCACGTCTCGTCCACGGCAGGCTCGACCGGGCACTCGGAGGAGTCGCCCTCCAGCGACACGACCTTCAAGGTCGGCTGCGCCGATGGGCTGCAACACCTCGGGATTGGGCCGGGATGCATTGCCCCGAAGCGATTCGATCGCTGGTCCGGTCCGCAGTGGGAGCCCTGGTGACCTCCGATGACGGCCCCTGACCGTCCGCGGCTGCATCCGTTCCTGTCCGTCGTTGCACCGCTTTGGCACACTTAGGTTAGTTTCTGACTGTGACGCAGGGCAGCCCCCACGGTCCAATCCCGTGAGGGCTGTCCTCATTTCAGGTGCCGCGGTTTAGCTCGAAAGACTCATGGCCGCACGCCCTATGCCCAGCTCAATCCTCCGTAGGTGCAGTCGTCAGGCCAAAAGGGGATGTCTTCGCACAGAATCCACTTGTCCCATTGATTGGACGGACTCGAGGTGAGGGTGCCACCCCCGCAGCCCCCGCCGTAGCTATCAGGGTCGTAGACCGGCGATGACGTTTGACCCTGGACCTTCTCGAAGTAGACGTAGACCTGGTGGCCGTCCGATTCGTTGTCGCACACAGTGAATTTGTGCGCGGAACGGTCCCACGTACTTGAGTCCGAACCTTGCCGTATCGTGTCGACTATTGCCCATGCGGTACCCGCGCTGGTGAAGAGGCTCACGACGGCAAGAGCCGCGGTGGCGCCGATCATTCCCGTGGTGCGTGTCAAGCGCTTATTCATGACACCTCTCGTGGAGTCACACAGAAATCTGAGGGCGATGACGGGGTGTCAGAACCCTGCCACGTGAGGCCGGAACCTATGGCCTGCCTCTCCGTTAGGTCAATAGACAGACCGAACCTGATGATGGATCAACTTTGCGGAGTTCCGCGGTTCTGCTCGGGGTCGGCTTCGGCGTCGAGAATGTCGGCGACAGTGACGGTCACCGCCGCCCGGACGGGCCGGCGTTCGATGGCTCCCCGAGAGGAGTCCCGCCGGCGCGGAAGAGCAATGCGCAGCAGCTGGAACGAGGCGCGTTCATGCCTGGCCGTGACGGCATCGATGTCTCGACGAAGGAAGCCGGCGAAGCCACTCATGGGTCTGGGGGGGGCGCCCACCATGTTGCAGCGGTGCACTATTGGCCGGGATGGGCAAGGACGCCGAGTGGCCGGCCCCTCCCAGACTCGCGTGTCAACGCCACCTCTCCCGGACGGATCCCGTATCAATGAGCCACTCCGCGATACCCGACCTGACCTGGTGGCGCGAGGACCCCGAACGGTGGGAACTGCTGGAGTTCGACGGGCAGCACACGGAAGACGGCCTGCCGATCGACAGCCGCGGGGAGGACCGACAGCAGGTCCTTGAGGCCCTGATCAGGGAACCGGGCCAGGAAGACGGGGAGTTCGCCCGGTACCTGCTGGTCCAGGAGACTCGCTGGCACGGGCACTCCTGGGGCTTCAGCCACACCATCGAGATTGCCGCCCTGCGCGTCGCCCAAGAGCGCCGCCTCGACGACGTCTGGATTCTGTGGGAAGCGGTCTGCAGGAGTTTCGACACCTGGTGCGGACTCCCCCACCAGCTGCTGTTCGCCGCCGGAGTGGCCCCCACCCTGGAGTACGCCCAAGGCGCCGACCATCCCCAGCGGGACCATCTCCTGGAGGATCTCGGGGAGCTCTCCGAGACCACGGACGAGGAAGTCGCCAAGGTACTGGCCGACCGGCGCCGCTACTACTCCGAGACCCTCGACGACCTGGCCGGAGAATGAGCCGCCGTGGACATCACTGTGCAGTGGATACGGACGTCATGGACCAAGCAGTCCCGGGGAGGGAAGCCTGCCGCGCGCAGGAACGCCATCCCCGTCGGGTTCCCTCTTCCGCCCGCTTTGGCGAGTTGCGCTCACGTGGTCCGTATCCGCGAGTGGGAGGACTTCCAGCCTCGTGACACGGTGGAGGACCTCGCCAAGGTCGATGTCCAGCTCTGTGAGTCCAACGGTCGCCTGCGGGTCTTCCCCCGGGTGCAGCCTCTGTTCGCCCTGCCGCCCCGGGCACGACGGCCCCCGGCCGTGCGGCTTGCCCCCGGGCAGTGGGTCCGCTGGCAGTTGAACTACCGGTTCAGCAGCGCCGCGGGGATGCAGGACTGGTACTACTGGCTGGACACCTTCAACATCGCCTACGGCCCGGCGGCCACCGACCTGTTCCTGGGAGCACCCACCTTCCTCGTCGACGAGCAAGGTCCGGTCCGGTAGACCCCAGAGCGGGTCGGCCAGTCGTGGCGCGGACTGGCGTGACTCAGGGGCCCATTTCTTATGGCGCGCTATGGCGCCCCTCCCACATCAGGCCGGCTCCCGACCGCTCTCTTCCGACACTCGAGCCGGAAAGGTGCGCCGACCTGCAAGGGTCGCCACCCAGCGTCCAAGCCAGCCCGAATCGCCGCGGCGACGTCGGCCGGGAGCACAGCGACCGCGGGCTCGGCCATCCAGTTGCCCGGATGCAGGCGCCCCGTCTCGACGATCAGCAGCGCGCCAGGGTCGGTCGCGTGTTCGATCGCGTACGAGAGTGCCGTCCAGCCCATCCCCTGGCTGTACGTCGGCCGTCCACGCACCCGCCACCGGTACGGCACGCCGTCAACCTCGATGCGCCGGGATCGACACGAAGACCCCCGTTGAACTGCGTTTCCGCAGTTCAACGGGGGTCTTGCATCGCGTGGCGGCGCCAGGATTCGAACCTGGGTAGGCTAAGCCGACGGATTTACAGTCCGCTCCCATTGGCCACTCGGGCACACCGCCATGGGATGCCGCCGTCGGTAGGACCGCTGTGGGGCGGTGCTCCGTGGCAACGACGTAAACGATACCCGATGCCAAGGGGTGCTTCGCCACCGGATTGATCAGCGCCGGGGGCGGGCGCGGTGACTAGGCTTTACCGGGCGGTCCGGGAGGTCCGGCCGTGCACGCCACTGAGCAACCGCACCCGATTTCAAGGAGCCACAGGACATGGCCGACTCCAGTTTCGACATCGTCTCGAAGGTCGAGCGGCAGGAGGTCGACAACGCCCTCAACCAGGCCGCCAAGGAGATCTCGCAGCGGTACGACTTCAAGAACGTCGGCGCCTCGATCGACTGGTCCGGCGAGAAGATTCTGATGCAGGCGAACTCGGAGGAGCGGGTCAAGGCGATCCTCGACGTCTTCGAGACCAAGCTCATCAAGCGCGGGATCTCGCTGAAGGCGCTGGACGCGGGCGAGCCGCAGCTGTCCGGCAAGGAGTACAAGATCTTCGCCTCCATCGAGGAGGGGATCTCGCAGGACAACGCGAAGAAGGTCGCCAAGATCATCCGCGATGAGGGCCCGAAGGGCGTCAAGGCGCAGGTGCAGGGCGACGAGCTGCGCGTCAGCTCGAAGAGCCGGGACGACCTCCAGGCCGTTCAGGCGCTGTTGAAGGGCAAGGACCTGGACTTCGCGATCCAGTTCGTCAACTACCGATGACGTCGTAAGCCGGGGCGGCGGTACGGGTTTCCGTACCGCCGCCCCGGCTGCGTCAGACGGTTGCCTCGGCGGTCTCCGCTCCCTGGCGCCCCGCCCAGGACCCCAGGGTGGTGGCCAGCTGGGCCCGCGAGCGGATGTCCAGCTTCTGGTAGATGCGCGTCAGCCGGGCCTCGACGGTCTTGACGCTGAGGTACAGCTTCGCCGCGGCTTCCTGGTTGCTCGCGCCCTGGGCGACCAGCAGGGCGAGCCGCTGCTCCGCCTCGGTCAGGACCGACAGGGCACCGCCGGTCGCCGGGGCCGCCTCCACCCGGGACGGGGTTTCGGTGGCCAGCTGCAGCCAGGGCGCCGCGGCGGCCCGGTCGAAGACCGCGGCGGCGGAGTGCAGCGCGGCCTGGGCCGACGCCCGTCTGCGGCGGCGGCGTTCGACGCGGGCGAGGGCGACCAGGGCGCGGCCCTGCTCCAGTGGGAGCCCGGCCGCTTCGAAGCGCGCGGCTGTCTCGCTCAGCAGCCGGACGGCCTCGCCCGCCTCACCGGTGGCCGCCAGGTAAAGGGCGTACGCCCGGTCGCAGCCGATCAGCACTGTGGTGCGGCCCAGGCGTTCCGCCACCGGACGCACCTCTGCGAGCAGCGCCGCCGCCGCGTCCGGCGCGTCGTTGGCCAGCATCGCCTCGGCGAGCTCCTCGTGCCAGCGCAGCAGGGAGGGGTCGATGGTGCCCTGCGCCCGCTCGCCCTCCTGAACACGGCGCAGGGTGTCGAGTGCGTTCGCGACGTCGCCGGTGATGAGCTGAACGCGCCCCAGGGCGTACAGATTGCGGGACAGGAAGACATGGTCGCCCTCGTCCTCCGACGCCCGGGCGCCGCGCCGCGCGTAACTCGCCGCGCGCAGGAAGCTGCCGCCGGCCGTCTCGGCGAGAGCCACGGCGTACCACGCGGGGCCCGGCGAAAGCCCGGCGTCCAGAGTCAGCGCCAGCGAGCGGCCGGCGTGGGAGAGGGCAGCAGCGCAGTGTCCCTGCCGCGCCTCGACCTCGGCGAGCGTGCGCCGGATCTCGATGGCGTCCTCTACGGGGCCTCGGCGCTCGACCAGCGGGAGCAGGGCGTGCAGTTGGGTACGGGCTTCGGTGAGCCGGTCGTCGAAGAGCGCGTGCCGAGCCGTCAGGATCTGGGCGGAATTGCGGATGCCGAGGGGCTCCTCCGCTACTTCCAGGGCTCGCGCCTCCGCCAGGACCGGCTCGGCGTCCGGCGCGCCGAGGCAGCGGTCCATCCTGGCCCGTACGGTGAGCGCGTCGGCCGCCGTCCGGTGGTCCCCCACCGTGGTGGCGAGGGAGGCGGACTCGATGGCCGCGGCGCGCGACCGGACGGGGTCACCGTCGGCCAGTACGTACTTGCACGCCAGGCGCAGGTGGACGGCCGCCTGCAGCGCCGCGTCGCCGGCGGCGTCCTCCATGGCGTGTACGTAGACCTCGTCGAGGTCGCAGAGGCCCTGTCCGGCGGTGTCGAGGACCGCCAGTCGGGCGCGTACCCGGTCGGCCGGGGAGTTGTCGCGGGCCAGGATCTCGGTGGCTGCGCGCAGGGCCAGGTCGGCGCGGGCGGCGCGGGCGGCTTCCTCGGCCGCGCCGACCAGCCTCGCGAGCCGCTCCGCGGCGAGGTGGACGGGGGTCGACTCGGCGGCGAGGAGGGCCAGTTCCGCGGCGAGTGCGCGCTGCCCGCGGCGGCGCGCGGCCTCGGCCGCGGCGGCGACCTCGACGGCCAGTTCCTCGTCCGGCGCGTCGGCGGCCAGAGCCCGCTGCCGGGCCGCTTCTACGAGGTCGTCGGCGGCGCCGGCCAGGGCGGCGTGGGCCGCGCTGCGCTCCGCCCAGCGGGAATCGTGAACGAGGGTGGAGGGCAGAACGCCGGCGGTGAACACGACAGTGCCGTCCTCCTTGAGGGAGATCAGGTTCGCCCGCTCGGCCGTGGACAGGTCGGCCTCCGCGTCGAGACGGCCCGCGCGCCGGATCAGTGAGGCGGTCGGGCGGAGGGCGAGGGCGGCCAGCAGGAGGGTGTCGCGGATGGCCGGGGGCGCGGCTGCGAGCATCTGCCGGGCGAGGTCCCGGGCCCGCCCGGCCAGCGGCAACGCCTCCGCGTGGTGCACGCGCGGGTGCGCCTCGGCGAGCGCACGGCCGACAGCCAGCGCGAGCCGGGGGTTGCCGCCGCTGGCGTGGTGGATCCGCCCGGCCAGCCGCGAGGGCAGCCGGTGGTGCACGAGAAGCTCGGCGACCTCGTCGGCGTGCAGGGGCGGCACGAGGAGAACGTCGGCGTCGGCGGAAGCCCAGAGCGGCTCCGCGGGAACGGATCCACCGTCCCGGGGCGTGGCCGGCGGCGCGGAGGCTGCCCCCACGGGCGCGTGGCCGGTCGCCCCGTCCGGCCCGGCGTACGGATGGTCCGTGACCGGGGCACCGTAATGCCGGCCGGGCTCGGCGGCTACGTGGTCCGCCGTGGGGGCGCGGTGACGGTGGTCCGTGCGATCCGCGGTTGCGGGGGCGGGGCGGGAGCCGGGGCCCGGTTCGTCGTTCTGGTGGTCCGCGGTTCGGGCGTGGGCCCCGCCGTCTTCCCCCGGCGGCCGGACGGTCGGCGCGTCGGCGCTCGCGGCCGTGCGCTGTCCGGGGAGCGCGGCCGTCGCGGGCGACTCGACCGCTATGACTCGCAGACTCGGTGGCGCGAGGTGCAGGCCGAACCGGAGCAGATCCGCGCTGTCCGGGTCCAGTCGCTGTACGTCGTCGATGACGAGCAGGACCGGGCCCACGCACGTCAGCGACCGCAGGACCTGCGCGAGGGCGAGCCGCAGGGCGATGGGGTCCCAGCCCCGGTCCGGCGTCGGCGCCTCCCGGCACAGCATGGCGACGGCGGCGCGCTGTGGCCCCGGCAGCCCTTCCACGGCGGTCGCCGGCACCGAGGCGAGGAGTGTCGCGGCAGCCGCGCCGGGCATGCAGCGGTCCGCGGTCTGGGGTGCGAGCCGCACGACCGTTTCGCCCCGGGATTCGGCGCGGGCGGCGGCAGCCATCGCGACCTCGGTCTTGCCCACGCCGACGGCGCCGGTGAGCAGCACACGCCCCCGGGCGTACAGCATTCCCTCGAGACGTACCAGCAGGTCGTCCCGTCCGACCGGCGTGTGGGGGTACGCCGTCGACTCCACGTACCACCACCACCTTTTGGCGTGCCCGCAGACCGCTTGTTCGCGAGCAGAAGATACGAAGTCGTCGGTCGGAGTCCAGGCTTGTCCGGCATACGGACGCGGCGGCCGACGGACGCACAGCGGGGCCTGTCGGCATCCTCGCGCCGACAGGCCCCGTTGACCAGGCTTTTCACATGTGATCCGGTCGGATCAGAAGGTAAGGCTCCAGGAGTCGATGTAGCCGGTGTCACCCGAGTACACGTCGCGGACCTGCAGCTTCCACGTTCCGTTGGCGACCTCGCTGGAGGCGTCGACGGTGTACGTAGCGAGGACGTTGTCGGCGCTGTCCGAGCTGGAGGAGGCCTTCAGGTTGCGCACCGTGCCGTCCGGAGCGACCAGGTCGACGACCAGGTCCCCGCGCCAGGTGTGCTTGATGTCCACGTCCACCTTGAGGGCGGCGGGCGCGTTGCCGGTGCGGCCGGTGACGGCGATCGACGAGCTCACGGCGCTGCCGGCGTCCGGGATGTTGATATTCGCGGCGTTGGTGAATGTGGTGCCGCCGGTGGTTCCGGTGACCGCGGTCACCGTCTTGGCCGCGTCGGCGATGCCGGCGCCGCAGCCACCGGTGCACGTGCCGGGCAGCGGACGGGCATTGCTCTTGATCGCGGACTCGATCGCGGCCGGGGTCAGCGTGCTCTTCGCCGACTTCAGCAGCGCGGCGAGGCCGGCGATGTGCGGGGCGGCCATCGAAGTGCCCTGGTAGGGCTTGTAGTTCTCGGTGGACCGGGTGGTGGCACCGGAGTTCAGCGTGGAGAGGATGCCGTTCTCGGGCGTGGTGACGGTGCCGGGTGTGTCCGTGGCCCGTCGGGTCTCACCACCGGGGGCGGCGATGTCCACGATGGTGCCGAAGTTCGAGTAGAACGAGCGGTTGCCTTCACGGCTGGTGGACGCCACGTTGATGACGTTGCCGCAGTTGGCGGGCGTGAAGCCGGAGGCGTTGGCGTTGCTGTTGCCCGCCGCCACTACGACCGTCGTGCCGCGCTGCACCGCACCGTTGATCGCGTTCTGGTAGACGCTCGGGCAGGTGGAACTCGCGCCCCCGAGGCTCATGTTGATGACCTGGGCCGGGTTCGGGTTGGCCGGGATGCCCGGGACGGTTCCGCCGGACGCCCAGGTGATCGCGTCGGCGATGTCCGACGACGAGCCGCCGCACTTGCCGAGCACGCGGACGTGCTGGACCTTGGAGCCGTACGCGATGCCCGCAACGCCCATGCTGTTGTGGGCCGTCGCCGCGATGGTGCCCGCGACGTGCGTGCCGTGCCAGGACGAGTTGCCCGCCTTGGAGCCGGTGCCGCACTCGCCGTCGGTGGCGTTCCAGTCGCCCTCGTCCGCGGGGTTGCTGTCGCGGCCACCGCCGTCACGGGCATCGGCGGAGCTGGAGATGAAGTCGTATCCGGAGACGGTGTTCGCGCTCAGGTCGGTGTGGGCGGCGTAACCGGTGTCGATCACGGCGACGGTCACGCCGCTGCCGGTGGTCTTGTCCCAGGACCCGGGTACGTTCATGCCGCCGGTGGCCTCGAAGAGGTCCCACTGCTTGGCGTACTCGGTGTCGTTCGGGGTGACCGCCATGGCGTACGCGCGGATGTCGGGCTCGACGGACGCGACGGAGGGGTCGGCGCGGAAGGCGTCGAGGACCTCGGTGAGCTCCTGCTTGGACGCCTCACCGCCGAGGTCGACCAGCGCCGAGCCGCCTGCCAGCCGGCGCTCGAAGGACAGGGATTCCCCGGTCTCCGCGCCCTTGGCCGTGGCATCGTTCTTGGCCGCGGTGTTGGAAGTGGCCTCGGTGGTCTTGGACTTGTAGGTGACGATGACCTTCTCGACCGGCGCGGCCGGCAGCTTGGTCATGGACTGCGAAGCCGGGACGGGCTTCGGCGAGGGGGCCGCCTGGGGGGCCAGCGCCATGGAGGACGTGGCAGCCACACCGACGATCGTGGCGCTCGCGGCCACGACGGATATCAGTCTTCGCCTGGAACCGTTCAAGGTGTTCCCTTTCAGGGTCTCCGGGGTTGCCGGAGCAGCTGACGGTGCGTTGCGCAGCGGAACGGCGGGGGTGCTGTGGTTGGGGCGTGGGGATTACGTGCCACAGCACCCCGGGGCTGGGTCGCCCACTTGCCGCCGCCTGCGCGACGACCCGGGTCAAGGGCCGCCACCGGATGAACTCATGTAATTACATGCACCTGACAAGCGCGCTTCTCCTCGTCGCGGGAAGCGTCGAGGAGGTGGGGTTGGGCCGGACAGGTAGCGAGAACAACCGGTGGGCAGACAGTAGGCAACGGCGAGATGGAGCCGATACAGGGAAAACCCTTGTTCGAGCAGGGAAAACGCTTGCCTGCCGCGGAGCGTGGATTCTTCAGTGGATTCCACAACACCGCTGTTCGCCAATCCGGGCCAAATCGGGCTCAGTTGGACCGGACCAATGGTGGAATGCTCAACTCCGGCGCGAGTGGCCGAACAGGATCCGGTACACGATCAGCAGGACCAGTGAGCCGCCGATCGCCGCGCCCCACGTCGCTCCGTCGTAGAACTCGTTGCTGATCGGCCGGTCGAGGAAGCGGGCGGAGAGCCAGCCGCCGGTGAACGCGCCGGCGATCCCGATGAGCGTGGTGCCGATGAGGCCGCCCGGATCGCGGCCGGGGAGAAGGACCTTCGCTATGACTCCGGCAACGAGCCCGAGAACGATCCAGCTGATGACGCCCATGCCGTGTACCTGCCTTTCGGGCGGCCTGTCGTACGGCCTTTGCCGGGCCTGTTCTGTACAGCCGCTAATACGGTCTTGTGAACGAGGACGCCCGGGCTGCCGGGGCCGGTTGCGGAGATCAGTAAGGTGCGGCGCATGACACAGGAGCTGCGGCGGACGCTGGGTGTGTCCGATGCGGTCGTGATCGGGCTGGGTTCGATGATCGGGGCGGGGGTGTTCACCGCGTGGGCCCCGGCCGCGCAGGCAGCCGGCTCGGCACTGCTGGTCGGGCTGGCGCCGGCCGCCTTCGTCGCGTACTGCAACGCCACGGCGTCGGCCCGGCTGGCGGCCCGCTATCCGGCCTCCGGCGGTACATACGTGTACGGCAGGGAGCGGCTCGGCGAGTTCTGGGGGTACCTGGCCGGCTGGGGTTTCGTCATCGGGAAGACCGCCTCGTGCGCGGCGATGGCGCTGGCGGTCGGCACGTACGTGTGGCCGGGGCAGGCGCACGCGGTGGCGGTCGCCGCGGTGGTGGCGCTGACTGCTGTCAACTACCGGGGCATTCAGAAGTCAGCCCTGCTGACACGCGCGATCGTGGCCGTGGTGCTGGCCGTGCTGGCGATGGTCGTGGTCGTCTCGCTGGGGTCGGCGGCGGCAGACTTCGGGAGGCTGGAGCTCGGCCGGGCGGACTCCGGGGGCGTGGGCAGCGTGCTGCAGTCGGCCGGGCTGCTCTTCTTCGCCTTCGCCGGCTACGCGCGGATCGCCACGCTGGGCGAAGAGGTACGCGATCCGGCGCGCACCATTCCGCGAGCGATCCCGTTGGCGCTCGGCATCACGCTGGTGGTGTACGCCGCCGTGGCCGTTGCGGTCCTTGCCGTGCTGGGGGCGGACGGCCTGGCGGACGCGGCCGCTCCGCTCGCCGAAGCGGTACGGGCGGCGGGTGCCCCGGAGCTGGTGCCGGTCGTCCGGGCAGGGGCGGTGGTTGCCGCGCTGGGCTCGCTGCTGGCGCTGATCCTCGGAGTGTCGCGTACGACGCTGGCGATGGCGAGGGACGGCCATCTGCCGGCCGCGCTCGCCGCCGTGCACCCGCGCCATCAGGTGCCCCACCGGGCGGAACTGGCTGTCGGTGCGGTGGTGGCGGTGGTCGCGGCCACGGCCGATGTGAGCGGGGCGATCGGCTTCTCGTCGTTCTGCGTGCTGGCGTACTACGCGATCGCCAACGCCTCGGCCTGGACACTCGCTTCAGAAGGGACTGCCGGCCTGGGCGGGCGGATCCTGTCCGCCCTCGGGCTGGCGGGTTGCCTGGTACTGGCCTTCGCTCTGCCGGGCTCCTCGGTGGTGGCGGGGACGGCGGTACTGGCGCTGGGAGCCGCGGTCTACGGGCTGCGGAGAATCAGGCGAGGACGACGTTGATCTTCTCCTCGGCGAAGAAGGCGAGGATCTCCTCGAAGGTCATCGAGCGGTGCGTCAGCGGGGCGCCCAGGCATCCACGTACATGTGGACCCAGTCCTCCTGAATGCAGCGTCCGGTGGCGTCGAGCGCGCCCAGATGGACGCCGCCGAGGTCGAACTCCGCGCCGGAATCGAGCGCGGCGAGCAGCCGCCCACGCGGCTCACACCCCAGCAGCCGCTAGGGCGCCTCCTCGGGAGCGGGCTGCTTCTCGCCTACCAGGATCACGTCCCCGCACGTCCCCCAGGACTCGTCGTCCCGGTCGGTCAGGCGGAAGCCCGGTGAGAGCGGTGGCTTCTCCGGGATGTCGGACTGCGCCTCGTGGCCCGCGTCCCAGCATTCCAGGAGGCCCTCGACCGCGATATCGAGCAAGGTCGGATCACCTGCGCCCGGCCGGACATCGAGGACCTGCACGTCGCCGAGGTACCAGGCATCGAAGGGGTCGTCGGAGGGCTCGCCGTGGCGGTCCAGGGGGAGGGTGACGAGGAGGCCGAGAGGTGCCGAGCCGTCCTTCCGCGCCTGGGCCACCGCTTCTCGCAGCCGCCCCTCCGGTGCACAGCCGAGCAGTTCGTAGCGCTCGCGGGCGGCCGGCCGCGGATCCAGGAAATAGTCCTCAGCCTCGTGGCACAGGGCCAGGACTTCGTAGCCCTGATCCTCGTCCGTCTCGCCCAGCAGCCGGTACTTCAACTGCCGGCTCACCGGGCGGCGAAGGGCTGGTCCGTCGGGACGATCTCCCGGCCCAGGGGCATCAGAGAGATCGGGATCATCTTGAAGTTCGCGATGCCGAACGGGATCCCGATGATCGTCAGGCAGAGAGCGATGCCCGTCACGATGTGCCCCAGCGCCAGCCACCAGCCGGCCAGGATCAGCCACAGGACGTTGCCCACGAGCGACGGGGCGCCCGCGTCGCGGCGCTCGACCGTCGTATAGCCGAAGGGCCACAACGCGTAGACGGCGATGCGGAAGGCGGCGATACCGAACGGGATGCCGATGATCGTGATGCAGAGGACCAGGCCGGCCAGGCAGTACGCCAGGAACAGCCAGAAACCGCTGAGGATCAGCCAGATGATGTTGAGGATTGTCTTCACGGGCGACGGCCTGCCATCTGCTCGAGCCGGGCGATGCGCTCGGCCATGGGCGGGTGGGTGGAGAACATCCTGGAAACGCCCTGCCCGGGCCGGAAGGGGTTCGCGATCATCATGTGGCTCACCGTTTCCAGCCGGGGTTCGGGCGGCAGCGGCAGCTGCTTCGTACCGGCGTCGAGCTTGCGCAGGGCGCTTGCCAGGGCCAGCGGGTCGCCGGTGAGCTGGGCACCCGAGGCATCCGCCTCGAATTCCCTGGAACGGCTGATGGCGAGCTGGATGACCGAGGCCGCCAGCGGACCCAGGAGCAGTATCAGCAGCATGCCGAACAGACCGGGACCCTCGTCGTCACTGGACCGGCCCATGGGGATCAGCCAGGCGAAGTTGACCAGGAACATGATCACCGAGGCGAGGGCGCCGGCGACCGACGAGATGAGGATGTCGCGGTTGTAGACGTGACTCAGCTCGTGGCCGACGACACCGCGCAGTTCGCGCTCGTCGAGGATGCGCAGGATCCCCTCGGTGCAGCAGACCGCGGCATTGCGCGGATTGCGACCGGTCGCGAAGGCGTTGGGCGCCTCGGTCGGCGAGATGTAGAGCCGGGGCATGGGCTGGCGCGCGGAGGTGGAGAGTTCACGGACCATGCGGTAGAGGCCGGGCGCCTCGAATTCGCTGACGGGGCGGGCCCGCATGGCGCGCAGCGCGAGCTTGTCGCTGTTCCAGTACGCGTAGGCGTTCGTGCCGAGCGCCACGACGAGCGCGGCGATCAGACCCGTACGCCCGAAGAAACTGCCGATCAGGATGATGAGTGCGGACAGTCCCCCGAGGAGTACGGCGGTCTTCAACCCGTTGTGCCGGCGGTGCACGGTACGCCCTCCAAGTGGTGCGGCAGGGGACCCTTTGCTTGAGGGGCATCCACGGTTCGGTGGATCCGTCCAGTGGACCCTCCCTTCCTGGTCAACGCCAGGCGGGGAGCGCTGGTTCCCTGCCGTGCACCGCAAGAGGCTGACCCGGACGGGTGAACACCGCCCGCAGGGAGCCACGCTCGTCCGTGGTCTTCAGCGGCCGTCGGTCGCCTTCAGCGGCCCTCAACGGCCGCCTCGCGGGTCAGAAGAGCGTGGTCGAAGCGAAGCGGAGCACCAGCTGCGGGGCGCCGGAGGCGATGATGCCGACGACGGCGGCCAGGGCGATCGCCACGGTGACCGGGGCCGGAGCCCGGTGCCGGACCGGGGCAGCCTCCGCCTCGGCAGGGGCCTCGGCTTCGGTGACGGCTTCGGTGACCGCTTCCGGGGCACGGAACAGGACCGCGGTCCACTTGAGGTAGTAGTAGAGGGCGATCACGACATTCACCGCCATGACGACCGCCAGCCATCCGAGGTCCGCCTCGACCGCGGACCGGAACACCGTGACCTTGGCGAAGAGACCGATGATGCCGGGCGGCAGGCCGGCCAGGCAGAGCAGGAAGAAGCCCATCGCCAGGGCCGTGAGCGGCCTGCTGGCGTAGAGGCCGCGGTAGTCGCTGATGCGGTGCCGGGGGTGCGTACGCGCGACGAGTGCGGCGACGGCGAAGGCGCCGAGGTTCACGGCGGCGTACATCAGGGCGTATGCGACTGTGGCGCCGATCTGGTCGCGGTCCGTGTACGCGGCGGCCGCGATGGGGACCAGCAGATAGCCCGCCTGGCCCACGGAGGACCAGGCGAGCAGCCGTACCGCGCTGTTCGCGCGGGTCGGAGACTGGCGCACGGCCGCCACATTGCCGACGGTCATGGTGAGTGCGGCGAGTACGGCGACCACCGGCCCCCAGACGTCCGCGTAGGCCGGGAACGCAATCACCGTGACCAGGATCAGGCCGGAGAAGCCGACCGCCTTCCCGATGACGGAGAGGTAGGCGGCGATGGGCAGGGGCGCGCCGACGTACGTGTCGGGGACCCAGAAGTGGAACGGCACCGCTGCGGTCTTGAAGGCGAAGCCCACCAGGGTCAGCGCGACGCCCGCCATGGCGATGGTGTCGAGCCGCTCCGGCACGTCGTACAACCGGTCGGCGAGCTCGGTGAGGTGCAGGGTGCCCGTGGCCGCGTACACGAAGCTGACGCCCATGAGCATCACGGCGGTCGCGGTGACGGAGGAGAGGAAGAACTTGAGCGCGGCCTCGGAGGACATCCGGTTGCCACGCCGCAGACCCACCAGCGCGAAGGCGGGCAGCGAGGCGACTTCGAGCGCGACGACGAGGGTCGCCAGGTCGCGGGAGGCGGGCAGCAGCGCCGCGCCGGCCGCGGAGGAGAGCAGCAGGAACCAGTATTCGCCGGCCGGGAGCCTGGAATCCCTCACCGCGGTCACCGAGAGCAGCGCGGTCAGCAGGGCTCCGGCAAGCACCAGGAACTGGATGGCGAGCGTGAAGCGGTCGGCCGTGTAGCTGCAGACGTTCGGGTCGGAGACGAGGCAGAAGGTGGAGCGGCCGCCCTTGCGCAGCGGTACGAGCGCGAGGACGGACACGGCCAGGCCGGCCACCGAGACCCAGCCGAGGAGGGACTTGCGGTTCTCAGGTACGAAGAGGTCCGCGACCAGAACGAGCAGGCCCACGACCGCGGCGATGGTCGGCGGTGCGATCGCGAGCCAGTCGACGGACTGGACCACGCTCGCGGCATACGTGCCGGACGTGCCGTGCGTCCCAGACACGCCCGTCGTGACGGACATGCCGGTCGCGGCTGCGATCGCCGTCATGAGTTGCCTCCAGCGAGGAGCTTCTGCACAGCCGGGTCGGTGAGGCCGAGGAGGGCCGCGGGCCAGAGTCCGGCCAGGACGGTGAGGGCGACGAGCGGGGTCCAGGCGGCTACTTCGTAGCTCTGGACGTCGGCGAGCCGCGCGGGGGCTGCCTCCTGCTGCCGGCCCGTGTCGCCCATGCAGACACGGCGTACGACGACGAGCATGTACGCGGCGGTGAGCAGGGTGCCGAGGCCGCCGATCGCCATGAAAGTGAGGAAGGCCGGACGGCTCAGCCCCTCGGCGGGGTCGAACGCACCGAACAGGGCGAGCATTTCGCCCCAGAATCCGGCCAGGCCCGGGAGTCCGAGAGACGCGACCGCGCCGAAGGCGAGGAGCGCGCCGAGGCGGGGGGCCCTCCCGTAGAGGGCGGCGCCGGTGGCGCCGGCGAGGGCGTCGAGGTCGCTGGTGCCGTAGCGGTCCTTGAGGGCGCCGACGAGGAAGAAGAGAAGGCCGGTGATGAGGCCGTGGGCGATGTTGGCGAACAGCGCGCCGTTGACTCCGGTCGGGGTCATGGTGGCGATGCCGAGCAGCACGAAGCCCATGTGGCCGACCGAGGAGTACGCGATCAGTCGCTTGAGGTCGCCCTTGGCACCCTGCCTGGCGAGGGCGAGGCAGGCGAGGGATCCGTAGATGATGCCGACGACCGCGAAGGCGGCGAGATAGGGAGCGAAGGTGAGCATCCCGTCGGGCGTGACCGGGAGCAGGATGCGGACGAAGCCGTACGTACCCATCTTCAGCAGCACGCCGGCCAGGAGGACGGAACCGACCGTCGGGGCGGCGGTGTGGGCGTCCGGAAGCCAGCTGTGGAGTGGCCACATCGGGGTTTTGACGGCCAGTCCGATGCCGATCGCGAGCACGGCCAGGAGCTGGGTGGTGTGGGTCAGGCCGCGGCCGTTGTCAGTGGCCAGTGCCACCATGTCGAATGTGCCGCTTCCCAGCCCGATGAGGAGCAGGCCGAGCAGCATGACCACGGAACCCAGCAGCGTGTAGAGGATGAACTTCCAGGCGGCGGCCTGCCGCTGGTCCCCGCCCCAGCGGGCGATCAGGAAGTACATCGGGATGAGGACCATCTCGAACGCCAGGAAGAACAGCAGCAGATCGAGGACGGCGAAGGTCGCCAGGGTGCCGGACTCGAGGACGAGCAGCAGGGCGACGAATGCCTTGGGGGACGGGCCCGTGGGCATTTTGAAGGAGCTGTAGAGCGCGCAGAGGAAGGACAGCAGCGCGGTCATCACGAGAAGGGGGAGCGAGATGCCGTCGATGCCGAGGTGGAGCCTGACGTCGAGCGCCGGGATCCAGTTGATGTCGGTCGTGGCCTGCATCTTCGAGGGCTGGTCGTGGTCGAAGCCGAGCGTCAGGACGACGGTCGCGGCAAGGATCACGCCGGTGACGGTGACACCGTGGCGCAGGACCGCCTGGTCGGGGCCGGAGCCCTTCAGGCCGGGCGGGGCCGGGAGGAGGGCCGCGGCGGCGCCGATGAGCGGCCCGGCCACGATCAATGCCAGAAGGAACTGCATTACGGATTCGCTGATATCAATCACGGCTCACGCTCCGGCGGCGACGAGTACGGCGGCGATCGCCAGGACGACGGAGCCGGCGAGCAGGGCGCTGAGGTAGGTCTGCACATTGCCGGTCTGGGCGCGGCGGACGACCGCTCCCAGCAGGCGGGGGCCGGCGCCCGCACCGCGTACGTACGTGTCGACGACCTCACGGTCGAGGAAACGGACCAGTTCGGCCGCGGCACGGACGGGGCGTACGAACAGGGCGGAGTAGACGGCGTCCACGTGGAAGGCCGCGGCCGCGTGGCGGTGGAGCGGGCCGAGGAGGAGCCGGCCGGGGTCGGCCGGGTCCGGGGCTGAGGCGATGTCGCCGTAGGCCTCCTCGTGGGTGGCGATGGCTTCCACTTCCGAAACGGCGGGTTCGGCGTCGGGGTGGGCCGCCACCGCGCCGAGCGGGACGCGTGCCGCCGGGGCCGCCGTCCCCTCCTTGAAGTGCACAGCCCGCCAGGCTCCGTACGTGATCAGTACGCCGACGAGCGCGACGCCGGTGCCGAGGACGGAGGTGGTGAGCGTCGGGGTGAGTGCGTGGCCGTCGAACCAGTCGGCGAGGTAGGCGGCGGTCAGACCGAAACCGAGCGAGGGGACGGCGAGGAGCCAGAGCACGCCGGTCATCGCGAGCGGCTGCCTGCCGTGGTCGGGGACCTCGGGGCCGGTGCCGCGGAAGGCCAGCAGCCAGAGGCGAGTGGCGTAGGCGGCGGTGAGGAGGGCGGTGAGGAGGCCCGAGACGAGGACCGTCCAGCCGGCGGCGCCGGGGGCGATCTCGGATTCGCCGAGGGCCGCGTGCTCCGCGGCGACCAGAACGGCTTCCTTGCTGAAGAAGCCGGCGAACGGTGGGATCGCGGCGAGCGCGAGCAGGGCGACCGTCATCGTCCAGTACGCGTCGGGGATCCGCTTGGTGAGGCCGCTCATCCGGGACATGGCGGCCAGCGAGTTGGTGCCGGCCGCGTGGATGATCACGCCTGCCCCCAGGAAGAGGAGCGCTTTGAACGCACCGTGTGCGAGGAGGTGGAAGACGGCCGCGCCACGGTCGCCGACCGCGAGGGCCCCGGTCATGTAGCCGAGCTGGCCGATGGTCGAGTAGGCGAGGACGCGCTTGATGTCGTCCTGCGCGAGGGCGGCGAGCGCCGAGCCGACCATCGTGACCGCGGCCATCACGGCGAGCACGACCAGGGCTGCGGCGGAGGCCGCGAAGACGGGAAGGAGACGGGCCACGAAGTAGACACCCGCGGCGACCATCGTCGCGGCGTGGATCAGTGCGGAGACGGGGGTCGGGCCCGCCATCGCGTCGGGCAGCCATGTGTGCAGCGGGAATTGCGCGGACTTGCCGGCCACGCCCGCGAGGAGCAGCAGGGCGATCAGGGTGGGGTGGTCGAGGCCGCCGTCGGCGACCGTACGCAGGATGCCGGTGATCCGGAAAGTACCGGCGTCGGCCGCCAGCGCGAACAGACCGAAGAGGAAGGGGACGTCGCCGAGCTTGGTGACGAGGAAGGCCTTGAGGGAGGCGGCGCGGGCGACCTCGGTCTCCCAGTAGTGGCCGACCAGGAAGTACGAGCAGATGCCCATGATTTCCCAGCCGACCAGCAGCACCATCAGGTCGCCGGAGTAGACGACCAGCAGCATGGCGGACGTGAAGAGGGAGATCAGAGCCGCGTACGACGGGTAGCGCGGGTCGTCGCGCAGGTATGCCGTCGAGTAGATCTGCACGCAGGACGCGACGATTCCGACCAGGACGGCGACGAGAACCGCGAAGCCGTCCAGGTACAGGGCGAGTTCGATGGGGACGGAACCGGTGGGCGTCAGCTCCGTCGCGGCGCTGATCGCCGCACCGCCGCCCTGCCGGACGGCGACGACCACCGCGAGCGCGGCCGCGGCGAGGGTGGGCAGCACGGCCAGCGGCCGCACGAATGCGGGCGCCTTGCGGCCGAGGAGCAGTCCGGCCGCCGCGCCCAGGAAGGGAAGAAGGGGGACGAGGACGGCGAGCGTCGTGGTGGTCACGCGGCGACCTCGGAATCAGCGGTCTCAGCGGGGCCCGCGGGCCCGTCGGTGGCGGTTCCGGCCTGCTCGTCGGAGCCGGCGGACTCGGCGGTGTCGCGAAGTCGGTCGATGTCCGCGGTGCCGCCGTTGCGGTAGACCATCAGGACGATCGCCAGACCGATGCCGATCTCGGCGGCGGCGATGGCGATGGTGAAGAGGGTCAGCGCCTGGCCGCCGTGGAGCGTGTCGCGGAGCCAGACGTCGAAGGCCACCAGGTTCAGGTTGACGGCGTTGAGCATCAGCTCGACGGACATCAGCACCAGGATGGAGTTGCGGCGCGCGAGCACTCCGTACAGCCCGGTGGAGAAGAGGAGCACCGCGAGCACGGCGGGATAGGCGAGGTGCATCAGCGCTGCTCCTTACCGCTCTTACGGGACAGGACGATCGCGCCGACGAGGGCGGCGAGCAGCAGTACGGAGAGCGCCTCGAAGGGCAGCACCCAGTGCTGGAAGAGAAATTCGCCGGTCACCTTGGTGGAGCCCTGGACCGGTCCGTCCAGGTCTATCCAGGTCGTGCGGAACGCGTCCACGACCACCCAGACGAGCGCCGCGGCAGCGGTGAGGGCGACACCGAGCGCCACCAGGCGGTTGCCCGAATCGGCGTCCGGGGATTGGCCGATCGGGGCCTTGGTCAGCATCAGTCCGAAGAGAAGGAGGACGACGACGGAACCGACGTAGATGAGGACCTGTACCCAGGCGATGAACTCGGCCGTCAGAAGCAGGTACTCGACAGCGATCCCGCCGAGCGCGACGACGAGCCACAGGGCTGCGTGCACCAGCTGCTTGGTTCTGACGGTGATGACTGCCGCACCGAGCGTCGCGATGCCGACGAGAAGGAACGCGATCTCGATGCCGGTGGGCGAAAGGAAGCCGCGCTCGGCGGCTGCGGCTGCGCCGGCCGCCGCCGTGGTCGCTGCGAGAGTCACGCCTCCCCCTCCTGCCGGTGCCGCTGTTGCTGTTCCTGGGCTTCCTGCTGCCCGGCTTCGAGTTGCTGCGCTCCGAGTTGCTGGGCTTCGAGCTTCTCCACCGCCTTGCGGGCGGCGGCGATCTCCTTCGGCTCCTCGGCACGCGGGTCGAGCGCGGGCGGCGCGGGCACGGTCCACATCCACTCGCGGAGCTTGTCCCGCTCATGGGTGAGCTCGTGGATGTCCGTCTCGGCGTACTCGAACTCGGGCGACCAGAACAGCGCGTCGAAGGGGCACACCTCGATGCAGATACCGCAGTACATGCAGAGGGAGAAGTCGATGGCGAACCGGTCCAGGACGTTCCGGCTGCGTTCGCGCCCCCCGGGGGTGGCGGCCGGCGTCGTCTCCTTGTGGGAGTCGATATAGATACACCAGTCCGGGCACTCACGTGCGCAGAGCATGCAGACCGTGCAGTTCTCCTCGAACAGGCCGATGACGCCCCGGGAGCGCGGCGGGAGTTCGGGCTGGACCTCCGGATACTGCGCGGTGTGCGCCCGCTTCGTCATGGTCCGGAGCGTGACGGCCAGCCCTTTGGCGAGGCCGCTGCCGGGAAACCTGGGCCGGGTGGGCGGGAGAGACGCGGCCATTACTGGATCGCCACCTTCACGACTCCGGTGAGCGCGATCTGCGCGAGAGCGAGCGGGATGAGTACGGTCCAGGCGAACTTCTGCAGCTGGTCCTCGCGCAGCCGCGGATAGGTGACCCGGAGCCAGATGACGCCGAAGGCGAGGACGGCCGTCTTCAGCAGGGTCCAGACCCAGCCGAGCCCGTCGGCGCCCCAGGGCCCGTGCCAGCCGCCGAGGAAGAGCACGGTGGTGAGACCGCAGAGGACGACGATGCCCGCGTACTCGGCGAGCAGGAAGAACGCGAAGCGGAGGCCCGTGTACTCGGTGTATGCGCCGAAGATGATCTCCGAGTCGGCCACCGGCATGTCGAACGGCGGGCGCTGCAGCTCGGCGAGGCCGGCGGTGAAGAAGACGAGAGCACCGACGATCTGCCACGGCACCCACCACCACTCGAAGGCATTGAGGATGCCGGGGAGGGAGACGGTGCCGGCCGCCATCGCGACGGAAGCGGCGGCGAGCAGCATCGGCAGTTCGTAGGCGAGCAGTTGCGCGGCCGTGCGGAGCCCGCCCAGCAGGGAGAACTTGTTGGCCGAGGCCCAGCCGGCCATGAGGCTGCCGAGCACGCCGACGCCCATGACCGCGAGCACGAAGAAGATGCCCGCGTCGACGACCTGGCCGACCGCGCTCTCGCTCGGGCCGATCGGAATCGCGACGAGCACGAGCAGGTACGGGAGCAGGGCGACGGCGGGAGCGAGCTGGAAGATGCGGCGGTCGGCGTTGGCCGGGACCACGTCCTCCTTCTGTGCGAACTTCACGCCGTCGGCGACGAGCTGGGCCCAGCCGTGGAAGCCGCCGGCGTACATGGGTCCGAGGCGGCCCTGCATGTGGGCCATCACCTTGTGCTCGGTCTGCCCGATGACGAGCGGCAGCACGAGGAACACGGCGAAGACCACGATCAGTCGCAGGGCGACGTCGAGGGCGTCGTTCACTCGTCGCCTCCGGCGGTTTCGCGGTCGTCGCGGCCCGGCCGATTCCCGGGCGGCGCGTCCTTCTGTACGTGTTCGTCGGCCTGTACGTGTTCGTCGGCCGAACCGGGAGAACCCTCGCCGGGTGCTGCGGCCTCGGCGTCCGGTCCGGCGGCTTCGCCGCCGGGGACCTCTGCCGCGGCCTCGGGGCGTGCGGCAGCGGAGTCGGCTCCGGTTACGGGCTCGACGGCATCGTCGCCCGTGTCGAACGCGGGGCGCGGGTTGTGCCAGGGAGCGTCCGAACCGCGCTCCTGGCGCGGGGACGCGGCGGTCCCGTCCGCCGGTCCGGTCGGCTCAGCGGGACCGCCCGGTGCCTTGGCCGGAGCGTCGGCTTCGGTGCTGCCCGTCTCCGGGCCGCCGTCGGTCGCAGCCTGCTGGGACGCCGAACCCTCGGCCGCCGAGCGCGCACGCCGCGGGGCGGCCGGGCCGGCGGCGGGCTCGGTGGCGGGTGCCGGCGGCTGGACAGCGGGGGCCTCGGCCGTGGCGGCAGGACCCGCGACCGTTGTGGACTGGGTGGCCGAGCCCTCCGACACGCTGCGTGTGCGGCGGGGCGGGCGCTCTCCTGCCGGGCGTGCCGATCTGGCCGGCCGGGCCGGGGCGGGGGGCAGTTGCCCCTTCAGCGGGCCCCACTCGTTCGGGTCCGGGACACCCGGCGGCAGCATCTGGCGCCGCTTCGGGCCACCGTGCTCCGACTCCCCCGGCTCCTTGGCCCCGGGCCACGCCTTCGCGACCCGCGCGGCCAGCACGAAGTCCTTGCGCATCGGGTGCCCCTCGAAGCCCTCGGGCAGCAGCAGCGGCACCAGGTGCGGGTGGCCGGTGAAGGTGACGCCGAACATCTCGTACGTTTCGCGCTCGTGCCAGCTCGCGCCCGCATAGACGTCCACGGCGGAGGCGAGGACCGGGGCCTCGTGCGGGACCGTCGTGCGCAGGAGCAGGCGGCTGACCGTACCGGTCTCCAGCGAGACGACGTGCGCGCAGACCCGGAATCCCGCGCCCGGCTCGTCGACCGCGCTCAGCCAGTCGAAGTACGTGCAGCCCAGCTTGTCGCGCGCGATCTCCAGCGCCGCGACCCAGAACCCGGCGGGCACGTCCACCGTGAGGAGGTCGTAGGAACGCTCCGCCGTGGCTTCCGGGGTGAAGACCTCCGCAACCGCGTCCGGGAGGCTGTCGTACAGAGTCGCCGAGGTCACTGGCCGCCCTCCCCCGGCGTGGGCGCAGGCGCGGGCGGGGCCGGCGGGGTGACCAGACCGCTCCGCAGCGCGGCGGCCGACGGCCGGGCGGCGCCTGTCGCGTACCGCTCGCTCAGCGACTCGCGGGCGATCTTCTCCTGAAGCTTGAGGATTCCCTGCAGCAGAGCCTCCGGGCGGGGCGGGCAACCGGGGACGTAGACGTCGACGGGAAGGATCTGGTCGACCCCCTTCGTCACGGAGTACGAGTCCCAGTACGGGCCACCGCAGTTGGAGCAGGCGCCGAAGGAGATGACGTACTTGGGCTCCGGCATCTGCTCGTACAGCCGCTTGACCGCGGGGGCCATCTTGTCCGTCACCGTGCCGGAGACGATCATCAGGTCCGCCTGGCGGGGGCCGGGCGCGAACGGGATCACGCCGAGCCGGATGAAGTCGTGTCGGGCCATGGAGGCCGCGATGAACTCGATCGCGCAGCAGGCGAGCCCGAAGTTGAAGACCCACAGGCTGTAGCGGCGGCCCCAGTTGAGGACCACCTTCATAGGCTCGGGGGCCAGGCGGGACAGCGCGCCCAGCCGCTTCGGCTCGGGCAGCAACTCGGGCTGGGTCACGTCCATTCGAGGACGCCCTTCTTCCAGGCATACAGCAGACCGACGGCCAGGAAGCCGAGGAAGATGAACATCTCCACCAGCGTCGTGGCGCCGTATCCGGCGGCGGCGAAGACCGTCGCCCACGGGAACAGGAAGATCGAGTCGACAGCGAAGATCACGTACAGGAAGGAGTACACGTAGTAGCGGACCTGGGTGTGCGCCCAGCCCTCGCCGACGGGGTCCACTCCGCACTCGTATGTGAGCAGCTTCTCGCGCGTCGGCACCATGGGCCGTAGCAGCCGCCCGGCCCCGAAGGCCACGGCGACGAACAGCACCCCGACGAGGGCGATCAGTCCGACGACTGAATAGCTCTCGAAATAGTCGGCCGCAAGCACGGTCACGGTCGGTTCCACCACGTCCGCCCCTCGCTCCCCTGGCCACTGTCGACGATCTGTACGAACGGGAGTCTAGGCCCTGCTAAAGACACGGTAAGCAGCCGCGTAGGTATGGAGCGAGCCCAGGGTGGGGTTATCCCTACTTCTCACCGACCGGCCACCCCATGGCGCCGGCAGGTCCGCCCCGGCAGTCTGTGCCCTATGACCGCCTGCACCGACGTCCCCGACAGCGCCGATCACGACCGGCCGCCTCCCGTCCGCCTCGCGTTCGACTCCCGCACCTGGAAGGAGATCGCCCACCTCCTCGCCAATCTGCCGATGTCGATCCTCGGCTTCGTGTACGTGGCGGCCATGATCTACACCGGCGCCCTGCTGTCCGTGACGGTGATCGGTCTGCCGCTGCTGGCGGCCGGCCTGCTGGGCTCGCGGCAGCTCGGCAAGGCGGAGCGGTGGCGGGCGCGCAGGCTGCTCGGCCTGCGGATCGACGAGCCGAGCCCGATACCCGCCCGCCGCCAGGGCGACTTCTTCACCTGGCTGTGGGCGAGCCTGAAGGACCCGGTCGGCTGGCGCACGGTGCTGTACGACTTCATCCGGCTCCCGTGGGGTGTGCTGACGTTCACGGTCGCGCTGACCGGCCTGTTCGTCGCCTGGCCCGTCCTGCCGTACATCGCGCGCGGCATGACCAACGCCGACCGGGCCATGGTGCGCGGGCTGCTCTCCCCGTCCGACGAGCTGGAGCGGCGGATAGCCGAGCTGGAGTCGGACCGCGGGGTCGTCGTGGACACCGCCGCCGCCGATCTGCGCCGTATCGAACGGGATCTTCACGACGGGGCGCAGGCGCGCCTCGTGGCCCTTGCCATGGGCCTCGGCCTGGCCAAGGAGAAGCTGCTGGAGGATCCGGACGCCGCCGCGGCCATGGTCGACGAGGCGCACGGCGAGGTGAAGCTGGCCCTCCAGGAGCTGCGCGATCTCGCCCGCGGCATCCATCCGGCCGTCCTGACCGACCGCGGACTGGACGCGGCGCTCTCGTCGATCGCCGCGCGCTGCACGGTTCCGGTGAAGGTGTCCGTCGACCTAGTGGCCCGTCCGGCCCAGGCGATCGAGGGCATCGCGTACTTCACCGTCTCCGAGCTGCTGCAGAACGTCAGCAAACACGCCCGCGCGACCGGCGCGTCCGTCGATGTGTGGCGGGCGGACGAGCGGCTGCTCATCCAGGTACGGGACGACGGGCGCGGCGGCGCGCGCCTGGACGGGGGCACCGGTGTGGCCGGGCTCGCGGAGCGGCTCGGCGCGGTCGACGGACTGTTCGTCCTCGACTCGCCGGCCGGCGGGCCGACGACGGTCACGGCCGAACTGCCCTGGCGGGACAGGTAGCCGACGGCCCGGCCAGGCCGGCAGGACAGGACAGGACAGGTGGCCGACGGTCCAGCCCACGCGACCGGTCTGCCCGGTCTGCCCGGGCCGCGCCGGTAGGGAAAACCCCCGGCCCAAGACGCCGACCGGCTCCATGGCCCGGTCGGCCGCTCCCGAGCAGTCTTGGCGTATCAGCCCCGCAGAACATCCGCAGAGCAGAAACGGACGACGCAGATGGCCACGGATTACGGACCGGAGACCCGCAGGCACATCCTCCCGCCGGCGCTGCGTGCGCCGCTCGAGGCACGCACGTGGCGCGAGTTCGGCTACCTGATGCTGAGTCTGCCGATCAGCATCATGCTCTTCACCTTGGCGGTCACCATGACCTCCCTGGGGGCGGGGCTGTGCGTCACCTTCCTCGGCGTCCCGGTGCTCGCCGCCGGCCTGGCCGCATGTCGCGGCTTCGGCTCGCTGGAGCGGATCCGGGCACGCACGCTGCTGGATCTGGACGTGGCCGATCCGGAGCCGGTCCGCACGAAGAAGAGCGGGCTGATGGCCTGGACGGGCGGCATCCTCAAGAGCGGGGTCTCCTGGCGGCACCTGCTGTACGCACTGCTGCACTTCCCCTGGGCCGTCTTCGCCTTCTGCGTGGCGCTGACCTTCTGGCTGTACGGCTGGACGATGCTGCTCTACCCGCTGTGGCAGTGGATCTTCCCGGTGTACGCCGGAGTGGACGGCATCCAGCTGTACGGCGACGGAACGCACAACTTCTACCTCGACAGCCCCTTCGAGATCGCCATGACAAGCGTCATCGGGCTGCTCCTCACGCTCGCCACGCCGTGGATCCTCCGCGCGCTGACCACCGTGGACCGGCTGATGGTCCTCGGCCTGCTGGGACCGTCCCGGCTCGCCACCCGGGTGACCGAACTGGAGTCGGACCGCGGGGTCGTCGTCGACACCGCCGCCGCCGATCTCCGCCGGATCGAACGGGACCTGCACGACGGTGCGCAGGCCCGCCTCGTGGCCCTTGCCATGGACCTCGGCCTGGCCAAGGAGAAACTCACGGAGGACCCGCAGGCGGCCGCCCGGATGGTCGACGAGGCGCACGGCGAGGTGAAGATCGCATTGCAGGAGCTGCGCGACCTGGCGCGCGGTATCCACCCAGCCGTCCTGACCGACCGCGGCCTGGACGCGGCCCTGTCGGCGGTCGCCTCGCGGTGCACCGTGCCGGTACGGGTCGATGTCGATCTGCCGGCGCGGCCGGCAGCGGCGATCGAGGGGATCGCGTACTTCACGGTGTCCGAGCTGCTGCAGAACGTCAGCAAGCATGCCCGGGCGAGGTCGGCGAGCGTCGATGTGTGGCGCACGCAGGACCGGCTGCTGCTCCAGGTGACCGACGACGGGCAGGGCGGCGCGACGGCTCCGGACAGTGTCTCCGGCGCGGGTACCACGGTCGGCGGGCTGGCGGGGCTGGCGGAGCGGCTGGACGCGGTCGACGGAATCCTGGTCGTCGACTCTCCCCCGGGCGGCCCGACAACCGTGACGGCAGAGCTGCCCTGGCGGGCGTAGCCCGCCCCTGGGGGTCGCGCTTCCGGCCCCCCGCCGGCCCCCGGCGGGGGGGCAGTCCGCCGTTCGCCCGCGAACCCCACCGCAGGAGGCGACCCTCGTCACCAATCCCTGAGCCTCGGCCCCGTCCGGTCCTCATACTGGGATGCTGGGGGCAGCCCGGGTGGGGAGTGGACGAGGTATGGGGGAACCGGAGTCGTGGAGGACAAAGTGCGGGTGGTCATCGCCGAGGATTCAGTGCTTCTTCGGGAAGGACTGACCCGGCTGTTGACCGACCGGGGGCATGACGTCGTCGCGGGCGTCGGGGACGCCGAGGCTTTGATCAAGACGGTCGCGGACCTCGCGTCGCAGGACGCGCTGCCGGACGTCGTGGTCGCGGATGTACGGATGCCCCCCACGCACACCGACGAGGGAGTACGCGCCGCGGTGCAGCTGCGCCGCGACCATCCAGGAGTCGGCGTGCTGGTGCTGTCGCAGTACGTCGAGGAGCAGTACGCCACCGAATTGCTGGCCGGATCCAGCCGTGGCGTGGGCTACCTGCTCAAGGACCGGGTTGCCGAAGTCAGGGAGTTCGTGGACGCGGTCGTACGGGTGGCACGGGGCGGGACCGCCCTGGACCCCGAGGTCGTGGCGCAGCTTCTGGGCCGCAGCCGGAAGCAGGACGTGCTGGCGGGGCTGACGCCGCGCGAGCGGGAGGTCCTGGGCCTGATGGCCGAGGGGCGTACGAACTCGGCCGTCGCCCGGCAGCTGGTCGTCAGCGACGGCGCGGTCGAGAAGCATGTAAGCAACATCTTTCTCAAGCTCGGCCTGTCCCCCAGCGACGGGGATCACCGCCGCGTGCTGGCCGTGCTGACCTATCTCAATTCCTAGCGAGTCCCAGCGAGCTGACACCTGTCAGGGAGCTTGAAGATGTCTCACAAAAAGGTCCACCATGTGAGCGGTCCAGGGAAGGCGACCCTTACCGACGTAGGGTGGGCCGTGTGGGACGACCGGTCGGCCGGCCGTGCCAGAGCCGCCGCCTCGAAGGAGGTCCAGTTCAGTGACCAGCCAGGTCAGTAGCCCAGCCGAACAGGCCGATGGGGCCGATGAGGCTGCCGTCGGGGAACAGCGCGCGCCTTCCGGCGAGAAGGAGGTGCGCCGTCTGGACCGGGTGATCATTCGCTTTGCGGGGGACTCGGGTGACGGTATGCAGCTCACCGGTGACCGGTTCACCTCGGAGAC